>CAYXOM010000313.1:0-5008 GCA_964466565.1 uncultured Mycobacterium sp. | reverse complement strand
GGCCGGCCTGTCGGCCGGCCCGGTGAGCCGGATCAGGGTTTCGGTGCTGGCGACCGGGCGCGTCGCCCCCGGCGGCTGGAGCCGGGAGCGCGCGATCCTGGCCGCGGTGGACGGGGCGGAGGCCGACGCGCTGTTCCGCTCGGAGGGGGCGTTCGTCGTGATGCCCGACCCGGAGCTGGTCGACCCGCTCGACGGGGTGAGCGCCGCGGAGTTGCTGCGGGCGCTGGTCGACACCGGGGCCGGGCAGGTGATGGTGCTGCCCAACGGATACGTCAGCGCCGAGGACCTGGTGGCCGGTTGCGCCGCCGGGATCGGATGGGGCATCGACGTGGTCCCGGTGCCGGCCGGCTCCATGACCCAGGGCCTGGCGGCGCTGGCCGTGCACGATCCGTCCCGGGCCGCGGTGGACGACGGCTACGCGATGGCCCGCGCGGCCGCGGCGGCCCGATCGGCCTCGGTGCGGGTCGCTACCGAGTCGGCGCTGACCTGGGCCGGTCCCTGCTCGCGAGGAGACGTGCTGGGGATCGCCGGGGGGGAGGTGCTGGTGGTGGCCGAAGGTGCGGGCGCGGCCGGGGCGGCCCTCATCGACCTGCTGCTCGGCGCCGGCGGCGAACTGGTGACCGTGCTGGTCGGGGCCGGCGCTCCGGCCGGGGTGGGCGAGTCCCTCGCCGAGCACGTCCGTCGCCGCCACCCGGGCACCGAATACACCGGGTACCGCACCGGCCAGCGGGCCGACCTGCTGCTGATCGGGGTCGAGTAGCCGTGGCCGGCCTCACCGACCGTCTCGACGGGTTGCTCGGCGCGAAGGCGGCGCGTGCGCTCGACGAGGCCTTCGGGATCGGCACCGTCGACGACCTGTTGCGGCACTACCCGCGGGCCTACAGCCAGGGCATGACGGTCCGCGGCGAGGACGACGAGCCTCCCGAGGCCGGCGAGCACATCACCTTCGTCGGGCAGATCGACACCGCCGAGGTGCGCTGGACCAACCGCAGCCCCCGCCGGGAGTACCTGGTGATCACGCTCACCGACCGCCGTCCCAGGGTCACCGCGACGTTCTTCAACGCCAGGTTCCTCAAGAAGGGCCTGGTGTCCGGAACCAGGCTCATGCTGTCCGGGGAGGTGGGTTACTTCAAGGGCGTCCTGCAGCTCACACACCCCGATTTCCTGGTGCTGGATTCGCCCAGCGGGCGGGTGGCGGGCTCGAAGTCGCTCAAGACCATCGCCGAGACCGCCGGCGGCGGGGCTGGCGAGCTGGACATGTCGGCCTTCGAGCGCGACTTCTTCCCGATCTACCCCGCCAGCTCCAAACTCCAGAGCTGGGACATCTACGCCTGCGTCCGTCAGGTTCTCGACGTCCTCGACCCGGTCGCCGATCCACTGCCGGAAAGTGTTGTGAGCCAGAGGCATCTGATGTCGGAGGACACCGCGCTCCGCGCCATTCACGTCGCCGAGCGCGATGAGGAACGCGAGCGCGCTCGGCAGCGCCTGACCTTCGACGAGGCCGTCGGGCTGCAGTGGGCGCTGGCGGGGCGCCGCCACGGTGAACGGGCGGGCTCGGGTCCGGCCGCCCCGCCGCGATCCGACGGGCTGGCCGCCGGGCTCGCCGCCGGGTTGCCCTTCGCGCTCACCGACGGCCAGCGTGAGGCGCTGGGGGTCATCTCCGCTGAGCTGGCCGCGAGCAGGCCGATGCACCGGCTGCTGCAGGGCGAGGTCGGGTCGGGCAAGACGATCGTGTCGGTGCTGGCGATGCTGCAGATGGTCGACGCCGGGTACCAGTGCGCCCTGCTGGCCCCCACCGAGGTGCTCGCCGCCCAGCACGCCCGGTCGATCCGCGACATCCTCGGTCCGCTCGCGATGGCCGGTCAGCTCGGCGGCGCCGAGGGCGCGACCGCGGTGACACTGCTCACCGGATCGATGTCGGCCGCCCAGAAGCGCCAGGCCCGCGATGAGGTGGCCGGCGCCCGGGCCGGCATCGTCGTCGGCACCCACGCCCTGCTGCAGGACAGCGTGGAGTTCGCGAAGCTGGGTCTGGTGGTCGTCGACGAACAGCATCGCTTCGGCGTCGAGCAGCGGGACCGCCTGCGCGCCAAGGCCCCGGAGGGTCTGACCCCGCACCTGCTGGTGATGACCGCGACGCCGATCCCGCGCACCGTCGCCCTGACCGTCTACGGCGACCTGGAGACCTCGACGATCCGCGAGTTGCCCCGCGGGCGGCAGCCGATCACCACCAACACCGTCTTCGTCACCGACAAGCCCCAGTGGCTGACCCGGGCCTGGCAGCGCGTCGGCGAGGAGGTCGCGTCCGGCCGGCAGGCCTACGTGGTGGCCGCCCGCATCGACGACAAGGACGAACCCGGAGCCGGGCCGGCCCCGGTGACCGTGGTCGACCTCTACGAGCAGTTGCGGCGCGGTCCGCTGTCGGGCGTTCGGCTGGGCCTCATGCACGGCCGGCTGCCGGCCGAGGAGAAGGACGCGGTGATGGCGGCGTTCCGGGCCGGGGAGATCGACGTGCTGGTCGCCACCACGGTGATCGAGGTGGGGGTGGACGTGCCCAACGCCACGGTGATGGTGGTGATGGACGCCGACCGGTTCGGGGTGAGCCAACTGCACCAGTTGCGGGGCCGGATCGGTCGGGGCGAGCACCCGAGCCTGTGCCTGCTCGCCACCCGGGCGCCGCAGGACTCCCGCGCCGGCGAGCGGCTCAAGGCGGTGGCCGCGACCACCGACGGCTTCGCGCTTGCCGAACTGGATCTGAGGGAGCGCCGGGAGGGCGACGTGCTGGGGCTCAGCCAGTCGGGGCGCCCGATCACCCTGCGATTCCTGTCGCTGGCCGAGCACCTCGGGGGCATCGAGGACGCCCGTGCGCTGTGCGAGTCGGTGTACGCCGCCGACCCGGGCCACTCCGGAATGGCCATGCTGGCCGCCCGCTTCAGCGCCGGCGACCGGATCGACTACCTGGACAAGGCATGAGAACGGGCCGGATCCGGTGGCTGGCCGCCTTCGCCGCGCTCGCGGTGATCGTCGCCGCCCAGACGGTGGCCGAGCAGCCCGGGCGCGAGGTCCCGCCGGGGCTGCCGACCGTGTCGGCGGGTTCCGACGTGCTGGCCGGGGTGGCCGTGGTCCCGGAGCGGGTGCGCGGATACGACTACCGGCGTGCGGCGTTCGGCGACGCCTGGGACGACGACAACTCCGCACCCGGCGGGCGCAACGGCTGCAACACCCGCGACGAGATCCTCGACCGCGACCTCACCGGCAAGGCTTATGTGACCACCGAGCGCTGCCCGCGGGCGGTCGCCAGCGGCACCCTGCGCGATCCCTACACCAACGACACGATCGCCTTCACCCGCGGCGACCGGGTGGGCGCCTCAGTCCAGATCGACCACATCGTTCCGCTGGCCTACGCCTGGGACATGGGGGCGAGGTCCTGGCCGGCGGAGACCCTCAAGCGGTTCGCCAACGACCCCGCCAACCTGATCGCGGTGGCGGGCCGGGCCAACCAGGACAAGGGCGACCTGCCACCGGGGGAGTGGATGCCGCCCAACACCGCGTTCTGGTGCACCTACGCGATGCAGTTCATCGAGGTGCTGCGCGGTTACTCACTGCCGGTCGACGAACCCTCCGCGCAGCGCCTGCGCCAGGCCGCCGGCAGCTGCCCGGCGCGCTGACCGCGGCGGACACCGAAGACCGACAGAACGTCCGCGGGCCTCACCGGCGTTCGGGGGCGGCGCTGAAACGGGTTCCGTCGTCGAGCCCGTTCAGGGTCGCGGTCTCCTCGGCGGTCAGGTCGAAACCGAACGCGTCGAGGTCCTCGGCGAGGTGGGCCGGGTCGGAGGCTCGAACGAACACCACGTTGCCCTCCTGGATGCTCCACCGGATCAGCACCTGCGCCGCCGACCTGCCGTGCGCCGCCGCGACCGCGGCCACCGCCGGGTGGTCGAGCAGCGTGCCGGTGCCCAGCGGGCACACGGCGCCGGTGAGGATCCCGAGTTCACGGTGCTCGGCCCGCAGGGCGGCCTCGGTGAGCAGCGGGTGCAGTTCGACCACGTTGATCGCCGGGCTGACGTAGGACAGCTCGATGATGTTGGACAGGTGTTCGCTGGTGAAGTGGGCGACTCCGATCGAGCGGGTCCGGCCGACTTCGCGGGTCTTCATGATCCCGCCCCAGGCGTCGATGTACTTGCCGTTCTGCTCGACCGGCCAGTCGACGAGGCAGAGGTCGAGGTGGTCGAGTCCCAGCCTGGGCAGGATGGCGTCGCAGGCGTCCTGGGAGGCCTGAAAGCCCTGGTCGGCGCCGGCCAGCCGGGCGGCGATGCGCACCTGCTCGCGGGGCAGTCCGGCGACGGCGCGCCCGACGGCCTCCTGGGTCTCCCCGGCTGCCCCGGCGTCGATCAGCCGGTACCCGGCGTCCAGGGCGGCGCGCACTGTCTGCTCGGCCTCGCCGGGCGGCAGGTCGCCGACGGCGATGCCGAGGACCGGGATCGTGTTCCCGTCGTTGAGAGTGACGGTCGGGATCTCGTCGGCCCTCGGTGTCATGTCACCTGCCTGTGGGTATGTCCGGAACCGGCGTGCCCGAACTCGGTGAGGATAGTACGCATGCCACCGGCTGGTCCCGGCGGACCTCGCAGGGGTGCGGCCCCGGGGCTGAAGCTAAGCTGCGCACCGGGGCCGACCGTCGGCGTCATGACCCGCGGCCTGGCGTTCTCCGCTGATCCGAGGAGGCAGGTATGCCCGTCAAGGACCGCGCCCTCGCGGCAGGGAACAAGTTGGGCGTCAAGCTGATTCCGCGTCTGCCCAATGTCGTCAAGCGGCTGTTCTCCGGCGGTCGTGCGGTGGTGATCGACGGCAACACCCTGGACCCGTCGCTGCAGCTTCTGCTGAGCGCGCAGCGGGCGATCGGGGTGGAGAGCCTGGTGGTCGACGAGGACGCCGTGGCGACCCGCGCCGCCAACGCCCAACTCACCCGCACCCTCGACGAGCCCGGCGTCCGGGTCGCCGCGATCCGCACGCT
>CAYXOM010000312.1:0-1679 GCA_964466565.1 uncultured Mycobacterium sp. | reverse complement strand
AGCCGGCCACGGCGCGTCTTCGGCCAAAGCCCTACGGAGGGATCGGCGGGCCGGCGGCGGGCCGGCGACGGCGACCGCCTCCCCGGCAGGGATCGCGATGTTCAGTCGGGTCTCGATGCGCTCGACGCGCTGCAGCAGCGCCGACTCGGCGTCGGAGGCAGACGGCAGCAACAGCCGCGCGCAGATCACCTCCAGCAGCAGTCGCGGGGCGGTCGTGCCGCGCATCTCGCCGAGTCCGGCGTGCACCACCTCGGCGTATCTGGCCACTGTGGCCGGGCCGAACCGGTCCGCCTGCTGACGCATGCGATCGAGGACGTCGGCGGGTGCATCGACCACCCCACGGCTTGCGGCGTCGGGAACCGCCTGTAGCACGATGAGGTCGCGGAACCGCTCCAGCAGATCGGTCGCGAAGCGGCGGGGGTCATGGCCGGCGTCGATGAGCGATTCGACCGCCTCGAACAGACCCGCCGCGTCCTGTGCCGCCAGCGCGTCGACGGCGGCGTCGATCAGCGCCACGTCGGTGGCGCCGAGCAGCGCCAGCGCCCGCGGGTAGTGCACGGTGCGGTCCACGGCGCCGGCCAACAGCTGGTCGAGCACGCTCAGGGTGTCCCGGGGCGAACCTCCGCCGGCCCGGATCACCAGGGGGTACACCGCGTCGTCGATCTCGATGCGTTCGGCGGCCAGGATCTTCTCCATCAGTACCCGCATGGTCTTCGGTGCCAGCAGCCGGAACGGGTAGTGGTGGGTGCGCGAACGGATGGTTGGCAGCACCTTCTCCGGTTCGGTGGTGGCGAAGACGAAGATCAGGTGCTCGGGCGGCTCCTCGACGATCTTCAGCAGCGCGTTGAAGCCCTCCTTGCTGACCATGTGCGCCTCGTCGATGATGAAGATCCGGTAGCGCGACTGGGCCGGGGCGTAGAAGGCGCGGTCGCGGAGTTCCCGGGTGTCGTTGACCCCGCCGTGACTGGCCGCGTCGAGTTCGACGACGTCCACCGATCCGCCGCCGTCGGGCGCCAGGGCCGCGCAGGAGTCACACGCTCCGCACGGGTCCGGCGTGGGCCCCCGCTCGCAGTTCAGCGAGCGGGCCAGGATTCGGGCCGAGGAGGTTTTGCCGCATCCACGGGGTCCGGAAAAGAGGTAGGCATGGTTGATCCGGCCCGCCGCCAACGCGGTGGACAACGGCTCGGTGACGTGCGCCTGGCCCACCACTTCGGCGAACGTCGCCGGCCGGTACTTGCGGTAGAGCGCCACTTCAGCAGGCTACCGACCTAGTCCGACCGTCCGGAGCCCAGTAACGCCTCGGTGGCCGCCAACAGCACGCAGGTGGCCAGTCCCTCGATCGCGTCCTCAAGATCGGGCAAGGAGGGAAAGCTCGGCGCGATCCGAATGTTGCTGTCCGCAGGGTCGTTCCGGTACGGGAACGACGCCCCCGCCTCGGTGACGGCGATGCCGGCCTCCTTGGCCAGGGCCACTGTGCGCCGGGCGGTACCGGGCAGGACGTCGAGGCTGATGAAGTAGCCCCCGGTCGGCCGGGTCCACGCGGCAACCCCGGACCCGGTGAGCCGTCGCTCGAGGATGTCGATCACCAGGGCGAACTTCGGCGCGAGCACTTCCCGGTGGCGCTGCATGTGCCGCCGGACACCCTCGGCGTCGCCGAAGAAGCGCAGATGCCGCAGGTG
>CAYXOM010000311.1:0-2046 GCA_964466565.1 uncultured Mycobacterium sp. | reverse complement strand
GCGATCGGCGAGATCTCCCGGGCCACCTCGGCGCGCAACTCGTCGACCATCTCCCTGGTCGTCATGTCGGCGTGGTGCTCTTTGAGGATGACGAACGCACAGATCGCCTGGCCGGTGTGGTCGTCGGAGGCGCCGACGACGGCGGCCTCGGCGACTCCCGCATGCCCGACCAGGGCGGACTCGACCTCGGCGGTGGAGATGCGGTGGCCCGAGACGTTCATGACGTCGTCGACGCGCCCGAGCACCCACACCTCACCGTCGCTGCCGTAGCGGGCGCCGTCACCGGCGAAGTACCAGCCCTGCTCGCCGAACCGCGACCAGTAGGTCTCCCGGTAGCGCTCCGGGTCGCCCCAGATGCCGCGCAGCATCGAGGGCCACGGCTGGTCGAGCACCAGGTAGCCGGTGACCGGTTCGCCGTCCTCGGTGGCCGGCGGCAACTCCACGCCGTGGTCGTCGACGATCTTCGCCGAGATGCCCGGAAGTGGACGCATCGCCGAGCCCGGCTTGCAGGTGGTCACGCCCGGCAGTGGCGAGATCATCACCGCGCCGGTCTCGGTCTGCCACCAGGTGTCCACCACCGGTGTGCAGTCGGCCCCGAACACCAGTCGGTACCACCGCCAGGCCTCGGGGTTGATCGGCTCGCCGACCGACCCGAGCAGACGGAGGCTGGACAGGTCGTGCTCGTAGGCGAGTTCGCGGCCCCACTTCATGAAGGTGCGGATCAGCGTCGGCGCGGTGTAGTAGATGGTGACGCCGTACTTCTCGATCACCTGGAAGTGCCGGTGTTCGTCCGGGGAGGCCGGTGTCCCCTCATAGACCACTTGCGTGGCGCCGTTGGAGAGCGGCCCGTAGACGATGTAGCTGTGCCCGGTGACCCAGCCGATGTCGGCGGTGCACCAGTAGACGTCGGTCTCGGGTTTGATGTCGAAGACGTAGTGGTGGGTGTAGGACGCCTGGGTCAGGTAGCCACCGGAGGTGTGCATGATGCCCTTGGGCTTTCCGGTGGTCCCGGAGGTGTAGAGCAGAAACAGGGGCTGCTCGGCGTCGAACGCCTCGCAGGTGTGCTCCGCCGAGGCCGTACCGACGGTGTCGTGCCACCACAGATCGCGGCCCTCGGTCCAGTCGACCTCCGTTCCGGTCCGCCGGACCACCAGCACGTTGCGCACCGAGGGCTGGTCAGCCACCGCCTCGTCGACGGCGGCCTTGAGGCAGACCGCGCCGCCCCGCCGGTACTGACCGTCGGTGGTCACCACCAGTGACGCCTCGGCGTCGGCGATCCGGGCCTTCAGCGCCGAGGCGGAGAAGCCCCCGAACACCACCGAGTGCATTACCCCGAGTCGGGCGCAGGCGAGCATCGCGACGATCGCCTCCGGGACCATCGGCATGTAGATCGCGACCCGGTCCCCGGCCTCAAGGCCGAGTTCGGTGAAGGCATTGGCGGCCCGGCACACCTCGTCCTTGAGTTCGGCGTAGGTGATCGACCGGGCGTCCCCGACCGGTTCACCCTCCCAGTGGATCGCGACCCGGTCGCCGTTGCCGGCCTCGACGTGGCGGTCGACGCAGTTGTAGGCGACGTTGAGCCGGCCGCCCACGAACCATCTGGCGAACGGGGCATCGCTCCAGTCCAGGACCTCGGTGAAGGGCGTCTCCCACGTCAGCCGTCGCGCCTGTTCGGCCCAGAACGCCAGCCGGTCCTCCTCGGCGCGTCGATACAACTCCGCGGTGGCGTTGGCGCCGGCGACGAAATCGGCCGGTGGGGGGTAGTGGGTGGGTGCTTCGGTCGCCTCGGTCATGGGGGCGGATTCTAATCGCGGCTTGCCGCTCAGATCCGGTGCTTGACGAACGCGGCACTACTGTGGTCGCCCATGAACGAACACCGCAGGCCCGACCTCCTGGCGCCGTTGCTGGCCCTGCCGGAGGTCGCTGACGGCGCCGAGGCGGCGCGGGTTTCGCTGGGCAGGGCGCATCGTCACCGGGCCAATCTGCGCAACTGGCCGGTGACGGCGGCCGAGGACGAGCGCGCGGGCCGGGCAGGCGACCGAGGGC
>CAYXOM010000310.1:0-2182 GCA_964466565.1 uncultured Mycobacterium sp. | reverse complement strand
CAGACCGTCCGCGACGGGGTGGCCCGGGTCGAGGACCTGATCTCGGCGGAACTGCGCGGCGGCGACGAGCTGATGACCGAGGCGGTGCTGCACCTCTTCGAGGCCGGCGGCAAGCGGTTCCGTCCGCTGTTCACCGTGCTGGCCGCGCACTGCGGCCCCGACCCCGAGACGTCGCAGGTGACCGTAGCCGGGGCGGTGATCGAGCTGGTGCACCTGGCCACCCTCTACCACGACGACGTGATGGACGAGGCGCAGCTGCGCCGCGGGGCGCCGTCGGCGAACGCCCGCTGGGGCAACAGCATCGCGATCCTGGCCGGCGACTATCTGTTCGCCACCGCCTCGCGGCTGGTCTCCGACCTCGGTCCGGCGGCGGTGCGCATCATCGCCGACACCTTCGCCGAACTGGTGACCGGGCAGATGCGCGAGACCAAGGGCGCCGCCGGCGGCGACGACGCGGTGGCACACTACCTGAAGGTGGTCTCGGAGAAGACCGCCTGCCTGATCGCGGCCGCCGGCCGGCTCGGCGCGACTTACGCCGGGGCGACCCCCGACGAGGTCGAGCGGCTGGCCCGGATCGGCGGGATCGTAGGCACCGTGTTCCAGATCTCCGACGACATCATCGACATCGACAGCGAGCCCGACGAGTCGGGCAAGCTGCCCGGGACCGACCTTCGCGAGGGCGTGCACACTCTGCCGGTGCTCTTCGCGCTGGGGGAGACCGGGCCCGGCGCCGACCGGCTCAGGGAACTGCTGCGGGGCCCGGTGACCGAGGACGCGGCCGTCGACGAGGCACTGCGGCTGCTGCGCGCCTCGGGCGGGATCGCCGCGGCCAAGGCCACCGTCGCGCAGTACGCTGAGCGGGCCCGTACCGAGCTGGCCGGCCTGCCCGACGTACCGGGACGGCGCGCGCTGGCTTCGCTGGTGGACTACACGGCGAACCGGCACGGATAGCCAGATCAGGAACTCGGGGCTGCCCGGGAACGTTACTCTGCCGGTAGCCCGGACGGGCTCACACGAGGAGGATTCGCATGACCTGGCATCCGACCGCCAACCGGATGAAGACCTTCCTGCTGCTCGTCGGCATGTCAGCGCTGATCGTCTTTATCGGCTCACTGTTCCAGAACCGCTCGGTGCTGTGGCTGTCGGTGCTCTTCGCCGTCGGCATGAACGTCTACGTCTACTTCAACAGCGACAAGCTGGCCCTCAAGGCCATGAAGGCCCAGCCGATCACCGAGGTGCAGGCACCGCAGATCTACGCGATGGTGCGCGAACTGGCCACCGCGGCCCATCAGCCGATGCCGCGGCTCTACGTCAGCGACACCGACAGCCCCAACGCGTTCGCCACCGGCCGCAACCCGCGCAACGCGGCGGTGTGCTGCACCACCGGGATTCTCAACATCCTCGACGAGCGCGAACTGCGCGCGGTGCTGGCCCACGAACTCTCCCATGTCTACAACCGCGACATCCTGATCTCCTGCGTGGCCGGCGCGCTGGCCGCCGTCGTCACCGGTCTGGCGAACATGGCGATGTTCGCCGGCGCGTTCGGTGGCAACCGGCAGGGCGGCAGCGGGGTCAATCCCCTTGCCATGCTTCTGGTTGCGCTGCTGGGCCCGATCGCCGCCACGGTGATCAGGATGGCGGTGTCGCGGTCGCGGGAGTACCAGGCCGACGAGTCTGGGGCGCAGCTGTCCGGGGATCCGCTGGCGCTGGCCTCGGCGTTGCGTAAGATCAGCGGCGGCGTGGAGCAGGCGCCGCTGCCGCCGGCCCCGCAGATCGCCGATCAGGCCCACCTGATGATCGCCAGCCCGTTCAGCTCGCGGGAGCGGATCGGCAAGATGTTCTCCACCCATCCCCCGGTCGACGACCGGATCGCCCGGCTGGAGAAGATGGCGGGCCGCTAGTTTTCGAGCAGCCGGCGAGCGCGCGGCACTACTCGGCGGCGTCGTCCGCCGACGGCGTGACCGGGGTGACCGGCTTGGTCGAGGCGCCGGGGCTGATCGCTTTGCCGATCGCGTCGCCCACCCGGTCGATCGCCGAGCCGATCGCGTCGCCGACCCGGTCCAGGGCGGCGCCGGGCCGCTCCGGTGGGCCCGGGCGCGTGCTGGGCTTGCCGGCCGGCTCGTCCTCGCTGAACAGTGCCTCGGTGAGGTCCTCGGGCTGGCGCTGCCCGGGAACGGCACCA
>CAYXOM010000309.1:0-6006 GCA_964466565.1 uncultured Mycobacterium sp. | reverse complement strand
CCGCCGCCGGCACATCCGCCACCGGCACATCCGCCACCGGCACATCCGCCACCGGCACATCCGCCGCCGGCACATCCGCCACCGGCACATCCGCCACCGGCACGTCTGCCACCGGCACGGCATCCTCGACGACGCCGAGCGCCGCGGGGGCGGGTTCAGCCGAGGCCGCCGGGGTCAGGCTTCTCGCCACCTCACCGGTCAGCTGGCCGATCTGCCAGAGCGCGAAGTCCAAGACACCGGACACACTGTTGCTGCTGCACGTGTTCGACGCCGCACTGCACGGGACGCCGTTCGCGGCGTCCCATCCGCCCAGGTACGCGTTGATGCCGTTCGCGATGACCGGGCCGATGACCGGGATCACCGACACCAGCCCCGCGGCGATGCCCAGCACGGTGTTGAAGGCGAGGGTCACCAACTGCGGACCGGTGAGCAGCACGTCGACCGCGCCCCGAACCTCCGGGGCGTTACTCAACGTGCGGTTGATCACGTACGTGTAGCCGCCGGTCAGACCGCCCTCGAAGAACGCATTGACCGCGGACTTGCCCCAGGCGTCCGGATCGACGCCCACCCGCCCGTTGATCAGCGAGTCGGCCAGCAGGTAGATGATCGAGGAGACGCCTCCGGTCGTGCCGTTCTCCGGGTTGACAGCCGGATCGCCGGGCCGCCAGCCGGCGAAGCCGGCCTGCAGGATGTTCGCCGGGTTGAGCCCGACGGTCAGGAAGGCCGCGAAATCGGTGAGTTCCACCTCGGCCTGCAGCAGCGCCGTGGGGGTCGGTGCGGTCAGCGCGGGCATCGCGTGGGGGGTGGCCGCGACGATCGCGGCGGCGCTGGCCAGGGCTACTCCGGTCAGGGCGAAGGGACGAGTCTGGGAAGCCATGATTCCTCGTGATTCCTCGTGATTTCTCGTTGATCGGTGTGATTCGGCGCGAAGGCTGCGTGTGAAATCTTCAAGGTAATGGTAGCGCCGCGTTTGCCGGCGCGCAAATCGAGGCCGCATCGCTCAGGGGTGGCGGTTTCCCCGCCATGAGGTTGCCCGGAGCGCTGCCTGCTCAAGCGGTATGTCCTCGACTGCGGTCGAATTCATCGGCGAAAACTGATGTTTTACACATCGGTTTCTCAGCCCAGGCACGGTCATGCGATGTTTGCTGATGACGCAGCACCCTGAGTCGCCGCTCAGCGCCGGCGCCGCCGGCTTCGCAGGTAGTCGCCCACCACCGCCGCGCCGAGCCCGTCCAGCCCCGGGACCACCACCCGGCCCTCCACCCGGCGCGCCACCTGGTCGATGAACCGGGCCAGGCCGGGATCGTCCCCCAGCCGGAAGATGGTCACCTGCGCCCCGAGCCGGGCGATCTCGTCGAAGCCCCGCACGGTGTGCGCGATGGTCCGCGGGTGCGGCGGGTAGTCGAAGAACACCGTCGACCGCGCGCCGGTGGGGCCGAAGTCCTCCAGGTGCGCGGTGGGTTCCCCGTCGGTGACCACCAGCACCACCGGCTGGGCGTTGGGATG
Organism: uncultured Mycobacterium sp.; assembly: GCA_964466565.1. Taxonomy (GTDB): domain Bacteria; phylum Actinomycetota; class Actinomycetes; order Mycobacteriales; family Mycobacteriaceae; genus Mycobacterium. The sequence goes on along the minus strand of CAYXOM010000309.1, from coordinate 4,500 downwards.
ACGGCGCAGGTGCCGGCCGGCCAGCGCCAGCGCGTGGTGCAGGTTGGTGCCCTGCTCGTAGACGCCCTCGAGACCGGTCAGCTCGGCGGCGGTCACCGTGCGCGCGTACCGGCCGAACGCCACGATCTGCAGCGCGTCGGACCGGAACCGGGTGCCCACCAGGTGGTGCAGCGCGAGCGCGGTGCGTTTCATCGGCAACCACCGGTTCTCCATCACCATGGAGAAGGACGTGTCCACCAGCAGCGCCACCGCCGCCTGGGTGCGCGTCTCGGTCTCCGACACCTCGACGTCGTCGACGGCCAGGCGCAGCGGACCGCCATCGGCGTTCCCGGCCCGGCGCAGCACCGCGTTGACCACGGTCCTGGTGACGTTCCAAGGCTCGGTGTCGCCGAACGCCCACGGGCGGGTGACGCCGGTCAGCTCGCCGGCCGCGCCGGCCCGGCGGGTCTCGCGCTCGCCGTGCCGCCCGGAGAGCTGCTGTGCCGCGTCGCGCAGCGCGGCCCGGCCGAGTTGGCGCATCGCCTTCGGCGACAGCCGCCACTGCCCGTCGGAGCCGCGGTCCAGGAATCCCTGGTTCATCAGCGCCCGCTCCAGATCGGCCAGGGTGCGAGCGTCGACCGCGGCCTGGTCGCCGAGCTGGCGGGCCAGCGCGTCGAGGTCGACGTCGTCCATCGTCGCGCCCGGGTAACTCTGGGACAGCTGTTCGGCGAGCTGTTCGAGTTCCCCGATGTCGGCCAGCGCCTGCGCGCCCGCCCCCATGCCCAGCGGGTTGTCGCCGGAGAACTGCGCCGAACCGTCCCAGTCCTCGCCGGGTCGGGCCGCCCGCAGATGGGAGTCCAGCCGGCCCAGGGCCGTCATCAGCTGGGGGGAGCCGAAGGCCTGCTGGGCCAGCGCGTCGAGTTCCGCCCGCTGCTCGGCCGACAGGCTGTTGCGGAAGCGCTGGGCCGCCGCGGCCCGCTTGGCCAGGGAGTCCAGCAGTTCCTCGACGTCGCGCGGGTTCTCCGGGAAATGCCGGCCGTGCTCGGCCATGAACTCTGCGAAGTCCTCCTCGGTGTCCTCGCCGCGTGCGTGCTTGTCGAGCAGGTCGTTGAGATCGTCGAGCATCTCGCTGACGGCCCTGCGGTCCTCGTCTCCAGCGTTCTCCAGGGCCTGCTTCATCCCCGCGAAACGCTGGTCGAGCATCTCCCGGCCGAGGAGATCCTTGATCTGCTCGTACTTCTGGCGCGCCTCGGGACTGCGCCAGTCATAGTCGGAGAGTTCGGCCACCGCCTTGGCCGGGGAGGGCGGCAGCGACTCGATCTGCATCTCGGCGAAGCGGGCGTCGTCGTCGAGCGCACGGGCGAGCACCTTGCGCTCGGCCAGCACGGCCTCGTCGAGGAGCTGCCTGATTTCCTGCAGGGTCCCGTCGAGGTTGTTGCGGCTCAAAAGCTCCCGGCGTCTCTTGTTCGCCTCCGCGGCCAGCCGGTCGGCGCCTCTGAGATTCGGGGTCCCGCGACGGAGCAACTCCTGCAGCGCACGTCGCGGCGAGGCGCCCTCCATCACGTCCTGCCCGATCTGCTCGAGTGCCTCGCGCAGGTCCACCGGCGGTGCCAGCGGGTCTGGACCACCGGTGTAACCGGAGTAGCGAGCGTCGTGCGGGTGCGGGCGTCTAGCCATAGACCGTCTCCCCGGCGTCGGTGCTCTTGTCGATCTTCTTGGCCAGATACAGGGCCTCCAGGGCCAGTTCCAGAGCGGCGGCGCGCTGGCCCTCGGTCTTTGCGCCCAGCCGTCGGGCGACCTCGGCGACCACCGGGAGTTCGGGCAGCGCGGCCAGGACGTCCTTGCCCGCGATCTGCTCGCCGGTGGTCACCGCCGACTCCTCCACCGCCGTCACCAGGGGACCGACGTCGATTCCGCCCAGAGACTTCTGGGCGGTGTCGGCGGTGGCCCGGCGCAGCAGGTGCTCGAGTACCGCCTGTTCCCGGCCCTCCTCTCCGGACTCGAACTCCACCTTGCCGCGCAGCACGTCGATCACGGTGCCCAGGTCCACCACCCGGGCGACGGGTTCGTCCTCGCCCAGCAGCGCGCCGCGGTGACGTGCCGCCGCCGCGGCCGTCTCGGCGGCGGCGATCGCGAACCGGGCCGAAACCCCGGAGCGCTGATCCACCGACGTCGACTCCCGCAGCAGCCGGGTGAACCGCGCGATGATCTGCAGCAGATAGCTGGGCACCTCCGCGGTCAGGTGTGCCTCCTGGCTGATGACTCCCACCTCGGCGTCGAGGTCCAGGGGGTAGTGGGTGCGGATCTCGGCGCCGAAGCGATCCTTGAGCGGGGTGATGATCCGGCCCCGGTTGGTGTAGTCCTCCGGATTCGCGCTGGCCACCACCAGAACGTCCAGCGACAGCCTCAGGGTGTAGCCGCGGACCTGAATGTCGCGCTCTTCCATGACGTTGAGCATCGACACCTGGATGCGCTCGGCGAGGTCGGGCAGTTCGTTGACCGCCACGATCCCGCGGTGGGCCCGCGGGATCAGCCCGAAGGCGATGGTCTCCGGATCGCCCAGGGTGCGACCCTCGGCGACCTTGATCGGGTCGATGTCACCGACCAGGTCGGCGACGCTGGTGTCGGGGGTGGCCAGTTTCTCGGTGTAGCGCTCGCTGCGGTGGCGCCAGGCGACCGGCAGGTCGTCGCCCAACTCGCCGGCTCGCCGGAGCGACTCAGGGGTGATCGGCGAGTAGGGGTGCTCGCCGAGTTCGGATCCGGCGATCACCGGCGTCCACTCGTCGAGCAGGCCGGCCAGCGAGCGCAGCAAGCGGGTCTTACCCTGACCGCGCTCGCCGAGCAGGACGACGTCGTGCCCGGCGATCAGCGCCCGCTCCAACTGGGGCAGCACGGTGTCGTCGAACCCGAAGATCCCGGGCCAGACCTCGTCACCGGCGGCCAGCGCTGCCAGCAGGTTCTCCCGGATCTCCTGTTTGACGCCGCGCTCGGCGTGGCCCGAGGAACGCAGTTCGCCGACGGTGGTGGGGCGGTCGCTGACGCTAGTCACGCCTCCACGCTACGGCGGTTGTCCTCCGAGCGCCCGCGCCTCGCCCCCGCGAGCAGACGCGAACCTCCGCTCGGCGCCGCGTGTCGCGCGCACTATGGGTCTGCTCGCCGGGGGACCGGGGGCGGGGGACGGGAGGTCAGTGGGCGAAGTGCCGTGCCCCGGTCAGGTACAGCGTGATCCCGGCCGCGGCGGCGGCGGCGGTCACCTCCTCGTCGCGCACCGATCCGCCCGGGTGGACGACGGCCCTGACCCCGGCGGCGGTGAGCACCTCCAGCCCGTCGGGGAACGGGAAGAACGCATCCGACGCCGCCACGGCACCGCGAACCCGGTCCCCGCCGCGCTCGACGGCCAGCCTCGCGGCGTCGACCCGGTTCACCTGGCCCATGCCCACCCCGACGGTGGCGCCGTCGGCGGCGACGACGATGGCGTTGGACTTCACCGCCCGGCAGCTGCGCCAGGCGAACTCCAGGTCGGCCAACGTTGCCGCGTCGGCCGGCGCCCCGGCGGCCAGGGTCCAGTTGTCCGGATCGTCGCCGGCGGAGTTGACGTCGTCGCGCTCCTGCACCAACAGCCCGCCGCCGATCTGGCGGATCTCCACCCCGCCGACCGCGGGTTCCCCGGCGAGCAGCACCCGGATGTTCTTCTTGCGGGCCAGGATGTCCACCGCACCGTCCTCGTAGGCCGGCGCGATGATCACCTCGGTGAAGATCTCGGCGACCTGGGCGGCCATCTCCCGGGTCACCTCGGTGTTGGCGGCAATCACGCCGCCGAACGCCGAAAGCGGATCGCAGGCGTGGGCCTTGCGGTGCGCTTCGGCCACCGACGCCGCCGACACCGCGATCCCGCACGGGTTGGCGTGCTTGATGATCGCCACGCAGCTCTCGCGGTGGTCGAACGCGGCGCGCCATGCGGCGTCGGCGTCGGCGTAGTTGTTATAGCTCATCTCCCTGCCGTGCAGCTGCTCGGCCTGGGCCAGACCGGGCCACCCGGCGTCGTCGCTGTAGAGCGCCGCCCGCTGGTGCGGGTTCTCCCCGTAGCGCAGCAGCGCGGTGCGCCGCCAGCCGCGGCCGAACCACGGGGGCAGCAAGCCCGGCGCGCCGCCGTCCTCGGGCGCGAGCACCGCACTCATCCAGCCTGCCACCGCCAGGTCGTACTCGGCGGTGTGCCGGAAGGCCAGCGACGCCAGTTTCCGTCGCTGTTCGGCGGTGAAGCCGCCGCTGCGCACCGCCGCGAGCACTCCGTCGTAGCCCAGCGGCTCGACCACGACGGCCACGCTGGCGTGGTTCTTGGCGGCGGCCCGCACCAGGGGGGGCCCGCCGATGTCGATCTGCTCGACGCACTCGTCGACCTCCGCACCGGAGTCCACCGTCTCGGTGAACGGGTAGAGGTTCACCACCACCAGGTCGAACGGCTCGATCTCCAGCCGCCCGAGCGCGGCCAGATGCTCGGGGTTGCGGGTGTCGGCCAGCAGA
>CAYXOM010000308.1:0-5449 GCA_964466565.1 uncultured Mycobacterium sp. | reverse complement strand
GCCTCAAGCCGTCAAACCACTGGACCGCCATCGCGTCGACGTTGGAGGCCACCGAAACCGGCAGGCCCAGAGCGCCTCCCAGGACCGGTCCCACCGGAGCGCGCTCCCAGCCCAGCCGGGGATGCCCGACGACACCGGAGGGTCCCTCGACCGTCCCGCCGACGGCGACCCCGACCCACAACGGCCGACGCCGGTGCCAGCGGCTGAGATAGCGCTGGGCGCTGTCGGCCAGCGCGCGCAGGGCCGCGGCCTGCGCACCGGCCGGGGTGGGGGTCTCGGCCGCGTGCAGGATCCGGCCCAGCAGATCAGCCGCCACGATCCTGGTGGTCCGCGCCCCGACGTGCAGGCCGAGGGTCAGGTAAGGCTCGTGGTTGACCTCGACCGGAACCCTGGGCCGCCCGACCGCACCGGCGGCGACCAGATCGGGGCGCTCGCGCAGCAGGTCGGCCTCGAGGAGGGCGCTGACCTGACGGTTGACGGTGGCATTCGACAGACCGCTGCCGGCCGCGATGACGTCGCGGCCGACCGTGCCGAGGCGGCGGGCCAGGGCGAAGACCGACGCGGCCGCGGAGTCGGCGAGGTGCAGGGCCGGCGCGACGACGGGGGTCGGACCCCTGCGCGGGCCGCGCAGGGGCAGCACGCGGGCGGAAGCGGGAACGGAGCGGACGGAAACAGCGGTGGGGGCGGGCATAGGAGTCCTTCGTCGAGTCGGGGCGGGGAGCTGTGCCACGCCTGCGACGTCGGTCAGGACGATCAGGACAAGATCTGCAGGAAAGTCCGGCCGGTCAGGCGCAGCGGATCGCGCGGGGACAACACGCGCGGCGCGGGGCCGGACACAGACCGTTGGGGAACACGGCACGAACGCTAGCACGACGATCGGGTTCCCGAGTCGCCGCGCAGCGATCTGCGCTGGTGGGGGATTCAGATCACGGTGATCCGGGGCGGCTGCAGCAGGGTCTGATACACGACGCAGTACCGCTCGGTCAGCGAAATCAGCTGATCGAGGCGCTCCGGCGGCTCGCCGGTCTGCAGATCGAACCGCAGCCGGATTGCGGCGAAACCCACCGGCGCGTCCTTGGCCACTCCCAGCGTGCCGCGGAAGTCCAGATCGCCCTCGGCGTGCACGGTCCCGCCGGCCAGGTCGAACCCGATCGCGGTGGCCACCGCCTTCAGCGTCACCCCGGCGCAGGCCACCAGCGCGTCGAGCAGCATGTCGCCCGAGCAGGCCAGTTCGCCCGTGCCGCCGGTGGCCGGGTGCAGGCCGGCCTCCACCAGCGCCCGCCCGGTCTCGACGCGACAGGCGACGCCGTCGGCGTCCAGGTCCCCGCTGGAGGACAACGTGACCAGCGCCGCGGCGGCGTCGGTGCGGTAGCTGTCCTTCAGCGGGGCCTGCAGTGACCGCAGTTCCTCGGCGTTCACGACACCGTCGCCAGCACCGGCTCTCCCACCGCGCCGCGCTCGGCGGCCTCGATCTCGCGCACCAGCGGCAGCACCCGGGAGCCGAAGTACTCGATCTCCTCCTGGAAGTGCAGGAAGCCGCCCAGGATGAGATCCACCCCGCGCTTGCGGTAGGCCGCGATGCGCTCGGCGATCTGCTCGGGAGTACCGATCAGCTGGGTACGGAATCCGTCGTTGTACTGGACCAGATCCTCGAAGCTGGAGTCGGCCCACATGCCGCGCTTGTCGGAGGTCGAGTTGCCGGCCTGCTGCACCGCCGAGCGGAATCCCTCGACGGCCGGCCGGTTGGCCTTGGCGACGATCTCGCGCAGCGTCTCGCGGGCCTCCTTCTCGGTGTCCCGGGCGATGATGAACCCGTTCAGTCCGAAGTTGACCTCCCGGTCCGCCGAGCGGGCGTGTTCGCGCACGTCGACCACCTGCTCGGTGAACCCGTCGAAGTCCTTGCCGTTGGAGAAGTACCAGTCGGCGTACAGCCCGCCGTTGCGGCGCGCGGCGGTGGAGTTACCGCCCTGGAACAGCTCGGGATTGGGCCGTTGCGGGGTGTTCAGCGGCTTGGGCTTGAGGGTGAAGTCGTGGATGCGGTAGAAGTCGCCGCGGAAGTCGACGTCGTCCTCGGTCCAGATCTTGCGCAACACCTGGAGGAACTCCGCGCTGCGCCGGTAGCGCTCGTCGTGCTCGAGCCAGGGTTCGCCGAGGTGGATGAACTCGTCCTTGAACCAGCCGGAGACCACGTTGACCGCGAACCGGCCGCCGGAGAGGTGATCGGCGGTCGCGCCGAGTTTGGCCAGCACCACCGGATGCCACAGGCCGGGATGCACCGCGGCGATCACCTTCAGCCGCTCGGTGGCCAGCAGCAGGCCCAGCGAGAAGCTGGTGGACTCGTGCTGGAACTCGGCGCCGTAGCTGGCCTCGTAGCGCACCTGGCTCAGCGCGTACTCGAAGCCGTTGTTCTCCGCCGTGCGCGCGAGTTTGACGTTGTAGTCGTAGTTCCAGTCCGTGCGCTGCTCGATGGTGCTGGTGACCAGCCCTCCGCTGACGTTGGGCACCCAGTAGGCGAACTTGACGTGGTCGGCAATGCGTTCAGTAGTCATGCCGGCCATCACATCAGGGCCGCGACCACCGGTCACCGTTAGCAATCACGCTGAATCTATTGTCCGCGCAGCCGATCACAGAACCTGGGAGAGGAACCGCTGCAGGCGCTCGGTTTGCGCGGCACCGAAGATCTGGTCCGGCGGCCCGGACTCCACGACGACCCCGTGGTCCATGAACACCACCGAGTCGGCCGTCGACCGGGCGAAGCCCATCTCGTGGGTGACCGCGACCATCGTCATGCCGTCCGAGCCCAGTTCGGCGATCAGCGCCAGGATGCCCTTGACCAGTTCGGGATCCAGCGCCGAGGTGGCCTCGTCGAAGAACATCACCTGCGGCTGCATCGCCAGGGCGCGGGCGATCGCGACGCGCTGCTGCTGGCCGCCCGACAGCGTCGCGGGCCGGACGTCGGCCTTGTGGCGCAGGCCGACGCGTTCGAGTTGATCCAGCGCCAACTCGCGCGCCTCCGCGGCCGGCACGCCCTTGAGCTTGCGGGGGCCCAGGGCGACGTTGTCCACGACGCTCTTGTGCGGAAAGAGGTTGAAGTGCTGGAACACCATCCCGATGCGCTGGCGCAGCCGGTCGGGGTCGTCGCGCAGGACCGAGACGCCGTCGAGCAGGATGTCGCCGCGGTCGGGTTCGTAGAGGCGGTTGAGGGTTCGCAGCAGCGTGGACTTACCCGACCCGGACGGGCCGATCACCGCGGCGGTGGTGCCCGCCGGCACGTCTAGGTCGACACCGCGCAACACGGCGTTGACGCCGAAGGACAGGTGGATGTCGCGGGCTCCCAGCGACACCGAGGTGGGCCGGTCGGACTGGTCGGACATCACGCCATCTCCTGGGTAGCGGGGACAGGCTCCTCCTCCGCGGGAGGCTTACCGCGGCGCAGGCGGTCGTCGATCCGGTTGACCAGGTGGGTCAGCGGCACGGTGAGCGCCAGGTAGAACAGGCCGGCGGCCACCAGCGGGGAGAGGTTGCCGGTCTGGGCGTTGAGATCGCGGCCGACTTGGAACAGCTCCCGCTGGCTGGCCACCAGGCCCAGGAAGTACACCAGCGAGGACGCCTTGAGCAGGGAGATGAACTGGTTCACCAGCGCCGGCAGGACCCGGCGCACGCCCTGGGGGATCACCACCAACCGCATCGACGAGCGGTAGTTGAAGCCCAGCGCCCGGGAGGCCTCCATCTGGCCGGGGTCCACGCTCTGGATTCCGGAGCGGAAGATCTCCCCGATGTAGGCCGCCGCCATAAGCCCCAGCGCCGCGATGCCCAGCGGATAGGGGTTGTTGCCGGTGAGCCCCCCGACGATCGGCCCGATGCCCAGGCCGATGATCAAGATGATGACCACCTCGGGGAGCCCCCGGAACACGTCGGTATAGACGCGCGCGGGCCAGCGCAGCCACCGGGAGCGCGAGATGCCCGCGACGGCCAGGGCCATCCCGAGCACCAGCCCGATCACGCTGGCGCTGATGGTCAGGATCAGCGTGTTCGGCAGACCGGTCCGGAGCAGATCCGGAACTGCCTGCTTGTACATCTCCCAGTCCAGGAACGACTCGCGGAGTTGGGTCAGCACCGAGGTGCCGGCCACCGGGGCGGCGGTCGAGGCGGGCTTGGGCTGCTGCGCCGCGATCGCGGCGAAGTCGGGAAGCTGTGGCAGCGGCGCGGCCCTTGAACCCGGCTTCCATCCCGGCGGCAGTGCCCGCGGGACCCAGTCGGCGTACAGCCGCGACCAGGTGCCGTCGGCGATGACCGCGTCCAGGCCCGCGTTCAGAGCGTCGATGAGCGGTGCGTTGTCCTTCGCCACCGCGTAGGCGACGAAGTTGTCCAGGCTGAAGGTGTTCTCGACGATCACCGCCGGGTCACCGGCCCGCACCGTCCCCTGCGCCTGCTGGGAGGGCGCCACCCAGGCGTCGATCTGGCGGGTCTTGAGGCTGGCGTAGACGGTGTTGTAGTCGGGGAACTTCACCGGCTGCAGTCCGAGGGTGTCGATGACGTAGGACTCCTGCACGGTTCCCTGGACCACGCCGATCCGCTGGCCCTCGCGCAGCTCGCCGAAGCCGGTGATCGGCGAGCCGGCCGGGACGACCAGCGAGAAATACCCGAAGTCGTAGCCGTTGGTGAAGCCGACCGTCTTCCGCCGCGCTTCGGTGGTGGTGATCGACGACGAGCCGGCGTCGAAGCGGCGCCCGGCCACCTGGGCGAGCAGGCCGGAGAAGTCGGTCCCGACGAACTTGATCTCAAGCCCGAGTCTGTCGGCGATCGCCCGCAGCAGTTCGTTGTCGAAACCGGTGAACTGCCCGGCGGCGTTGATGCACACACTCGGCGGCGCATCCGACAGTGTCCCCACCGTCAGGGTGCCCGGGGTGATCAGCCGTAGCGCGCCGACGTCGACCGAAGACAACGGTTCGCTGCTCGCGGTGGTGTACCGGTCCTCCGCCGGCCCGGCCGCGGCCGCGGCCAGATTGGTCGGCAGCGCACTGGCCGACCGCTCACCGGGCGGACTGCACTGATCGGCACCCGCCGGGGCGGCGGTCAGGACCGCCAGGCTCCCCAGCAGCCCGAGAAACGCCGCCCACCACAGACCCGAACACCGGAAACCGACCGATCCGCTGCGCATCCCGGCACCCTACGGGCGGCGTCGCGGGCATGGCACCGTTGTGCTCAACCGGAGTCTTAAGCTGACCGCCGGTCCACGCATCTTCTTCGTGAGGCGATCGGCATGGCGACAGCGCGCTCCGTGGAGTTGGGGCTGCGGGAGAACTGGGTGCAGTTCACCCTGCTGGTGATCGTCAACATCTGCGTCGGGGGCCTGGTCGGCCTGGAGCGCACCACCGTCCCGCTGATCGGCACCGAGGTGTTCGGCATCACCAGCGACCTGGCGGTGTTCTCCTTCATCATCGCCTTC
>CAYXOM010000307.1:0-5915 GCA_964466565.1 uncultured Mycobacterium sp. | reverse complement strand
GCGGGCGGGGCTCGGCGGCGGGGCTCGGCGGCGAGGGTCGTCAGTGTCCTCGGCCGAAGCGCCTGAGCCGCAGGCTGTTGGTGACCACCAGCACCGAGGACGCCGCCATCGCGGCCCCGGCGATCATCGGGTTGAGCAGCCCGAACGCGGCCAGCGGGATCGCCGCGGCGTTGTAGGCGAACGCCCAGAACAGGTTCTGTTTGATGATCCGCACGGTGCGGGCGGCCAGCCGCAGCGCGGTGGGTACGCTGCGCAGGTCCCCGCGCACCAGCGTGACGTCGGCGGCCTCGATCGCCGAGTCGGTCCCGGTTCCCATCGCCATCCCGAGGTCGGCGGTGGCCAGCGCGGCCGAGTCGTTGACCCCGTCGCCGACCATCGCCACCCGCCGGCCGTCCCGCCGCAACGCCTCGACGGCCGTGGCCTTCCGCTCGGGCAGCACACCGGCGACGACGTCGGCGTGGTCAATGCCGATCTCGGCGGCGACCCGCGCCGCCACCCCGGCGCCATCGCCGGTCAGCAGCATCGGCGTGATCCCCATAGCCTTGAGTTCGGCCACGGCGGCCGCGCTGGTGGGCTTGATCGCGTCGGCCAGGTGAATCACGCCCCGGCGGCGTCCGCCCCAGCGGACCTCGACGGTGGTGCGGCCCTGGGTCGTTTCCGAATTGGCCGGGGGGTCGGACTCCGCATCACCGGCACGGGACACCCCTACCTGCACACCGCCCACCGCCCCGCGCACTCCGGTGCCCGGCTCGTTGACGAAATCGGCGACCGGCGCGAGCGGCAGACCGCGATCGGCGGCGGCGGCGACGACGGCGGCCGCCACCGGGTGCTCGGAGGCCGCCTCCACCGCGGCGGCGCGGGCCAGCACCTCATCGGCGTCCTCACCGGGGAGCGGCTGCACGTCGTGCACGCTCATCCGGCCGGTGGTCACCGTTCCGGTCTTGTCCAGCACGACGGTGTCGATGCCGGTGGCAGTCTCGAGCACCTGCGGGTTCTTGATCAGCACGCCCAACTGCGCACCGCGTCCGGTGCCGACCAGGATCGCGGTGGGGGTGGCCAGACCGAGCGCGCACGGGCAGGCGATGATCAGCACCGCCACCGCGGCGGTGAAGGCCGCGCCGGCCGGCTGACCGAGGAGCAACCAGCCCCCCAGCGTCAGCGCCGAGACGAGCAGCACGACTGGAACGAACACCGCCGAGACCCGGTCGGCCAGGCGCTGGATTGACGCCTTGCCGCTCTGCGCCTCGGCGACCAGGCCCGCCATCCGGGCCAACTGGGTTTCGGCGCCGACCTTGTTGGCCCGCAGGGTGATCCGGCCGAAGGTGTTGACCGACCCGCCGAGCACCGGATCGCCGGGCCCGACGTCGTCCGGAACCGGCTCGCCGGTCATGGCCGCGACGTCGAGCGCCGAGGCGCCCTCGATCACCACCCCATCGGTGGCGACCCGCTCACCCGGCCGGACCACCACGACGTCGCCCACCTCGAGCTCGTCCGCCGGGACGCGGACCTCCACACCGTCCCGGATGACCGTCGCCTCCTTGGCGCCCAGCGCCGCCAGCTCGCGCAGGGCCGCGCCGGCCGAACGCTTGGCCCGAGCCTCGACATGGCGGCCGGCGAGCAGGAAGACCGTGACAGCCGCGGCCACCTCGAAGTAGACGTGGCCGCCCCCGTGCCCGTGGCCGCCGGCCGCACCACCGCCACCGGCCACGACCACGGCCGACCACCCGAAGGCCGCCAGGGTGCCCAGCGACACCAACGTGTCCATGCCCGCCTGCCCGCGGCGGGCCGCGTGGATCGCGGCCCGGTGGAACCCAGAGCCACCCCACAGGACGATCGGCGCCGTCAGCGCCAGCGCCAGAATCTGCCAGCCGGGGAACTGCCACGGCATCACCATCGACAGCACCACGACCGGCACCGCCAGGATCGCCGAGCCGATCAGCCGGGCCGGAACCCACCCGGGCTCTGGGTCGGGCATGCCCGGATCCGCCCCGGCTCCGATCAGCTCGGCGTGATAGCCGGTGGACTCGACCGCCGCCAGCAACTGCTCGGCGCTCACCGCCGCGTCGTGCTCGACGCGCGCCCGTTCCACGGCGAAGTTCACCGAGGCGTGCACCCCCCGCAGCGCGTTGAGGCACCGCTCGATGTGCGACGCGCAGGACGCGCAGGTCATCCCGGTCAGTCGCAGATCGGTGGTCGTCACACTCCGACAATACCCCCCGGGGGTACTGGCTAAACCCCTGGGGGGTACGGGTATCCCTGCCGGAGCCGGCGCAGCCCGGCGACCCCGAGGACGCCCAGCACCCCGGCCGCGGTCATCAGCAGCCAGGCCAGCGCCATCAGCGGGGGGTGGTAGACCACCGACACCGACGCCGGCTCGCCCTCGGCGACCGGCGGGACCTCGACGGCACTGGTCACCGTGCTCCAGCAGAGCAGGGCCCCGGCGAGCAGCACGGCCGCGAGCACGAGTTGCAGGCGATGTCTGGCCACGGCTCAGTCCCTGGACTCGAGCAACTCGGTCAGGGCCGTGCGCAGCCCCTCGTGGTCGCGTGCCCAGGCCTGGGCGGTGCGGTCCTTGGTCAGCTTCAGCCCGATGGCCACCCGGCCCTTCGGGATGCCGCGAAGTTCGCCGAGGGTGCGGGCTCGCTGCCACGGTTCCACCGGTTCGTTGGACCGGCGCAGCTGGTCGAGCGAGCTGCTGCGCTTGGGCTTGCCGGTGGGTTCGGGATACACCGAAACGATCTCGCTGAGCAGGATGGTCTCGGTGCCCTGGCGAAGCGCCCGCGGGGTGAGCTCCACGCTGGTGTGCAGCCGGGCGGCCTTCACCTGGACCGCCAGCACGCTGGTCAGCAGCACCAGGAACATCAGCGGCACGACCGGGGCGAATCCCAGTCCGGCGTTGTACTGGACGAAGATCATCGCGGCCGCCGCCAGCGGCCCGCCCAGGATCCACAGCCAACTCGCGCCCTCCTCGGCGAACACCGGGACGTCGTCAGCTGATGGGGTCGGCCCAGTCATCGCCGCCTCCCTTACTCGCGTACCAGTCCAGCGCCGAGGGGCGGCCGAGCAACACCGTCCCGGCGATCAGCGGCAGCGCGGCCAGCACCACCAGGACGTGGGTGCCCACCACCACCGCGGCCAGTACCACGAGGACGACCAGCGCCATCGCCAGCGCGACCGTGGTCCGGCGCAGCCGGGGGTCGCCGCGGAACGCGCCCAGGGTGGTGGCGGCCAGGCCGGCACCGCCGGCGGCGAACAGCAGGCCCGCCCCGCGGTAAAGCCACAGCGACGAACGCACCGCGTCGTCCGGCACCGCGGCCGGGGCGACCTCGCGCAGGGTCGCGAAGTTCACCGTCACCGCCGTCAGCAGGCCGCCGGTCACCAGCAGAACGGCGGCGGCGAGCAGCAGTCCGACCGCGGCCCGGACCACGACGGGACGGGCGGCGCCGGCGGCCGGGTACGCGGCCACCTCAGCCGAGCCAGCCCGCGGCGTCGGCTGCCCAGTAGGTCAGCACGATGTCGGCACCGGCCCGGCGGATCGCGGTCAGCGACTCCAGGACCGCGGCCCGGCCGTCGAGCCAGCCGTTGGCGGCCGCGGCGCTGATCATCGCGTACTCGCCGGAGACCTGGTAGGCGGCCACCGGAACCGGCGACACCTCCGCGGCCGCGCGGACCACGTCGAGGTAGGCCATGGCCGGCTTGACCATCACGATGTCGGCGCCCTCGTCGATGTCGAGGCGGATCTCGCGCAACGCCTCGCGGAAGTTGCCCCCGTCCTGCTGATAGGTGCGGCGGTCGCCCAGCAGGCTGGAGGAAACCGCCTCGCGGAAGGGGCCGTAGAACGCCGAGGCGAACTTCGCGGCATAGGCGAGGATCACCACGTCGGCATAGCCGGCGGCGTCCAGTCCGTCCCGGATGGCGCCGACCTGACCGTCCATCATCCCGCTGGGTGCGACTACGTGGGCTCCCGACTCCGCCTGGGCCACAGCCAGTTTGACGTACTGGGCGTTGGACGTATCGTTGTCCACCCGGCCCGCGGCGTCGACGATCCCGCAGTGACCGTGATCGGTGAACTCATCGAGGCAGGTGTCGGCCATCAGGACGGTGTCGGTGCCGAGGTCCTTGCTCAGGTCACGCAACGCGACGTTGAGGATGCCGTCGGGGTGCACGCCGGCCGACCCGGTGGCGTCCTTGTCGCCTTCCCGGGGGACGCCGAAGACCATCAGCCCGCCCACCCCGGCGGCCACCGCGTCGGCGGCGGCGCGGCGCAGCGTCTCGCGGGTGTGGGCCACCACGCCGGGCATCGCGGCGATCGGCCGCGGCTCGTCGATGCCGTCGGCGACGAACACCGGCAACACCAGATGATGCGGGGCGAGGGTGGTCTGGGCCACCAATCGGCGCAGCGCAGGGGTCGACCGCAGCCGACGTGGGCGCTGCCGGGGGAACGACATGACCTGCCGGCCCTACCCGATCACCGGCGCCGGCTCTTCTTACGGGGCGGCGGCAGCGCTCCCTCGGCGCGCAGTCGGGCGGCGTGCCGGGCCAGGGCCTCGACCAGCGGTCCCACCGCGGCGGTCTCCGGCTGGACGTCGACGCGCAGGCCGAACTCGGCGGCGGTCTCGGCGGTCTTGGGCCCGATGCAGGCCACGATGGTCCGGCTGTGCGGCTTGCCGGCGATACCGACCAGGTTGCGCACCGTCGAGGAGGACGTGAAGCAGACGGCGTCGAAGCCGCCGGATTTGATCATCTCCCGGGTCTCGGCGGCGGGCGGAGCGGCCCGGACGGTCCGGTAGGCGGTGACGTCCTCGATCTCCCAGCCGCGCTCCCGCAGGCCCTCGGCCAGGGTCTCGGTGGCGATGTCGGCCCGCGGCAGCAGCACCCGGTTGACCGGGTCGAAGACGCTGTCGTACTCGGGGAATTCGTCGAGCAGACCCAGCGAGGACTGCTCACCGGAGGGCACGAGTTCGGGACTGATCCCGAAGGCGCGGACCCGGTCGGCGGTGGACTCCCCGACGCAGGCGATCTTCACGCCGGAGAAGGCACGGGCGTCGAGCCCGAACTCACCGAACTTCTCCCAGACCGCGCGCACCGCATTGGTCGAGGTGAACACCACCCACTGGTAGCGGCCGTCGACCAGACCCTTGACCGCCCGCTCCATCTGGGCCGGACTGCGCGGCGGTTCGACGGCGATGGTCGGCACCTCGATCGGCAGGGCACCGTGGGCGACCAACCGCCGGCTCATCTCGCCGGCCTGCTCCTTGGTCCGCGGCACCAGGACGGTCCAGCCGTAGAGGGCCCGGCTCTCCCACCAGTTCAGCCTGGCCCGCTGGTTGACCGTGCGCCCGATGGTCACCACCAGCGCCCCGGTCATCGGCTCGGCCGGGCCGGCGGCCAGGGCGGCCCGGTCGGTGAGCTCGGCCAAGGTGGCCGACACCGAGCGCTGCGAGCAGGTGGTGCCCTGCACGGTGACCACCGCCGGGGTCGTCTCGGACAGGCCGGAGCCGATCAGGCAACGGGCCGCCTCGGGCAGGTGCGAGGCGGTCGCGGTGAGGATCAGCGGGCCGGGCGCGGCGGCCAGCGCGGCCCAGTCCACATCACCGCGGACGTCGGCGACGGTGTGGGTCGAGCCCAGCGGCAGCCCGGCGTAGGAGGGGACGGCCACCGTCGCGGGCAGGCCCGGCACGATCTCGAAGGCCAGGTGGGCGCGGGCCACCGCATTGACCTCGGTGATGACCGCGTCGACCGACAGCGGATCCCCGGCGACCAGGCGGACGACGTCGGCGCCCCGCCTGGCCTCGGCGGCCAGGGTCTTGGCCACGTCGGCGGGCTCACCCAGCGCGGGGCGGATGTCGGGGCCGACACTGAGCACCGGGGGCTCGATCGACCCGGCCGGGTTCGATTCGGCGGCGGGCCGCGCC
>CAYXOM010000306.1:0-4127 GCA_964466565.1 uncultured Mycobacterium sp. | reverse complement strand
TCGGGCATCGGCGCCACCGGCGCCAGAGCGAGGGCGCCGGCGCCGAGGACGGCGATACCGGCGGTCAGATACGAACGAGACGAAACGTACATCGGTCGGAGACCCTTTCCTGAAGTTGACCTGTGGACGAGCTGATCGTCTCTCAGCGAACAAGAATTTGCGGTCAGATCAGGGAAATTTTTCGTTTACGTCAGTTGACAGACTGCTGAACAGGTCCGCCAGGACGGTCC
Source organism: uncultured Mycobacterium sp. (assembly GCA_964466565.1). GTDB lineage: Bacteria > Actinomycetota > Actinomycetes > Mycobacteriales > Mycobacteriaceae > Mycobacterium. Next base: position 3,897 of record CAYXOM010000306.1, on the reverse strand, counting down.
CGGTTCGCCGGGCAGGAGCACCGCGCACGACCAGCACGGGCAGTCCCGGATTCTCCGCAAAGATCAAGGCGAGGATGTTTTGGGAGATGGCGCGCGCGTGAGCGCCCTGGCGCTGCGGGTCGGGCTGCCAGGGGAAGTCGTCTTGGCACCACACCACCCTCGCACTGTCGCCGACCCACTCCAGGGCCGGCGACAGCAGGGAGTCGTCGTCGTAGTACTGGATGCTGTACACCGCCGTCATGAGCGGTCCGCTGTCGGAGACCACCCACCCCGGCCCGCCCCGCCCGGCGCGCAGCAGTGCGGACTCCTCCGACCGGCGGTGCTCGGCCATCACCTCCGATTGCTCGGCCGCCGCCGGAACCCTGCCGTGCCGCTCGACCCAGGACCGCAGCGACTCGGGCACCACCAGCGCCGGCAACCGGTCCCCCAGCGCGGCGGCCAGGGTCGACTTGCCGGTGGACTCCCCGCCGACGACCGAGATCAGGCCGGGGCGGGACGGTTCAGGCACGGGCGGGCGCGGGCGCGGCGCGCGATGACCACGACCGCCAGCCGGCGAGCGCCATCGCGATGAGGACGGCGTAGAACAGCGAGGTGAAATACAGACCCTGACTGGCGTAGAGCACCGTGCCCATGACGTTCACCGCGATCCACACCAGCCACGCCTCGACCTTCTGCAGCACCATCAGCGCCTGGCCGGCGAACGATCCCACCAGCATGAACCCGTCGCCGAGGTTCGCCACGCCGCCGAGGGCGTGCAGCACCGGGACCAGCAGCAGCCACGCGGCCCCGGCCCCGACCGCACCACGCAGCCGCATGGCGGGGTCCAGCCGCCCGGGCACCCGAACCCCCTCGGCACCCCAGGAGAACCAGCCCCAGACCGCGGCCGCCACGAAGATGAGCTGCATCGCCGCCGAGGCGAACAGGTCGAACTCCACGAACAGCCAGCCGTAGAGGATGCTGGACAGCAGATAGAACGGCCAGGTCCAGCGGGTCCCGCGGATGCCCAGCCCGATGGCCAGGAACGCCAGGGCCACTGCGGCCGACTCCAGGCCGGTGACCTCGTAGCCCCAGGCCGTGAAGAGAACAGTCATCCGCCAACGCTCCCTGCCCGGCATTACCCGAACGGTGATGCGGTCGGCGGCGCGGTATGCCGCCTTCTCAGACCGGTTGCCCGGACTCCCGCGGTGATGTGTCCGCTGCCAGCCTAGGGGGTGCCGACCAGAAGTCCCAGTCCTCGTCCTCGGTGACGAGGCTGATGCGCCCCGAACCCTCGGCCCGGGACTAGAAGTCCCAGTCCTCGTCCTCGGTGACGACCGCCTTGCCGATCACGTACGAGGAGCCCGACCCGGAGAAGAAGTCGTGGTTCTCGTCGGCGTTGGGCGACAGCGCCGCGAGGATCGCCGGGTTGACGTCGGTCTCGTCACGCGGGAACAGCGCCTCATAGCCGAGGTTCATCAGCGCCTTGTTGGCGTTGTAGCGCAGGAACTTCTTGACGTCCTCGGTCCGGTTCACCTGGTCGTAGAGCTCCTGGGTGTACTCGACCTCGTTGTCGTAGAGCTCGAAGAGCAGTTCGTAGGTGTAGTCCTTCAGCTCGGCGCGGCGCGCCTCGCTCTGCTCGGCCAGGCCGCGCTGGTACTTGTAGCCGATGTAGTAGCCGTGCACGGCCTCGTCGCGGATGATCAGCCGGATCATGTCGGCGGTGTTGGTCAGTTTGGCCCGGCTCGACCAGTACATCGGCAGGTAGAAGCCGGAGTAGAACAGGAAGCTCTCCAGCAGGGTGGAGGCCACCTTGCGCTTGAGCGGGTCCTCGCCGTGGTAGTAGTCCATGACGATGTGGGCCTTGCGCTGCAGGTTGGGGTTCTCCTCCGACCAGCGGAACGCCTCGTCGATTTCGGCGCTGGAGCACAGCGTGGAGAAGATGTTGCTGTAACTCTTGGCGTGCACCGACTCCATGAAGGCGATGTTGGTCAGCACCGCCTGCTCGTGCGGGGTGACGGCGTCGGGGATCAGGCTCACTGCCCCGACCGTGCCCTGGATGGTGTCGAGCAGCGTCAGGCCGGTGAACACCCGCATGGTCAGCTGCTTCTCGGAGTCGGTCAGGGTGTTCCACGACGGGATGTCGTTGGAGACCGGGACCTTCTCGGGCAGCCAGAAGTTGCCGGTCAGACGCTCCCAGACCTCGGCGTCCTTCTCGTCGGGAACACGGTTCCAGTTGACCGCCGACGCCCGGTCGACCAGCTTGATCGCTGCACTCACCCCAAAACCCCGCTTTGCCATACAGGAGCCGGACGTTCCGGCCAACGAGAACACTACCCCTGGGGTCTGACAACGCCGGGCAGCACAACCGGTTGTGTTCGGGCGTGTCGCGAATCCTGACCGGACCCGCTCGCCGCGGTCGGCTAACATTCAGTGCGAGCTTTCCGCAACAGCACCGACCGCAACCCGGGATGGGGCCGCCACCGTGACCGACCGATATGACCTGGTGATCGCCGGCGGCGGGCCGTCGGGGTCCGCCGCGGCGTGGCAGGCCGCCCAGACCGGCGCGAAGGTGATCGTGGTCGACAAGGCCGTGTTCCCCCGGGACAAGCCGTGCGGGGACGGCCTGACCGCCCGGGCGGTCAGTTATCTGCAGAAGATGGGGTTGGCCGACGAGGTGGCCCGGTTCCACCGGGTCGAGCGGGTCACGGTGTTCAGCCCCTCGCGTTGGGAGCTGTCCTTCCCCAAGCGCCCCGGCATGCCCGACCACGGGCACACCGTCAGCCGCACCGTGCTGGACACGATGCTGCTCGAGCACGCTGAGAAGGCCGGCGCGCAGGTGCGCCAGGGCGCGGAGGTCGGCGAGCCGATCCTCGACGAGTGCGGCCGGGTCACCGGGGTGGTGCTCAAGGGCGGTGAGAAGATCCACGGTGACGCGGTGATCGCCGCCGACGGCGCCTACTCCCCCATCAAGCGCGCGCTGAGCATCGACTCGCGGTACAACGGCTACTCCGCGATCGCGATCCGCTCCGAGATGGACGCAGAAGTGGCCGACTCCGACAGCCTCGACATCTATCTCAAGCTGCGGTTCCAGGGCGACCAGCTGCCCGGCTACGGCTGGGTCTTCCCGATGGGCGGAGGCCGGCTCAACGTCGGGCTGGGCTACGTCAACAGCTACACGAACTGGCAGGCGATAAACGCCACCGCGTTCCTCGGCGAGTTCCTGCGCACCCTGCCACCGGAGTGGAAGCTGCCGCCGATCGAGGAGCTCAAGAAGAACCGCAGCGTGCGCGCCTGGCGGCTGCCGATGGGCTTCACCGCCTGGCCGCCCTGGCGGCCGGGAGTCCTGTTCGCCGGAGATTCGCTGGGCGCGGGCAAGCCGGCGTCGGGGGCGGGCATCTCCAAAGCTCTCGAGTCCGGCCTGGCCGCGGGGGAGTGCGCGGTGGCAGCGCTGGAGAACGGCGGACCCGGCGACTTCACCAACTACGCCCAGCGCATGGAAGCCGCCTGGGGCACCGAGTACCGGCGCGGCCGCTACTTCCACAAGCTGCTCGGCTACCCGGCGGTCGCCGGCGCGGGGCTGCGGTTGATCGACAACGCCCGGTTCCGCGACACCCTGCTCAAGTCGCTGTACAAGAAGGCCGAGGGGCCGCTGCACAAGGTGCTCTGACGCCGGCGGGTCCCGCGGCCTACCAGCGGTTCCGGCGGTCGGGGGAGGTTCACACGAATGCCGACCCACATCACCGACGTGATCAAGGCGCCTGCGAGGTACACCTCACAGCGGCGCCAACAAACGGGGCTGCGTAAGCGAGCTGGAAGCCCTGTTCGTTAGGGCGGCCGCGGGGGACGTCAAGTCGCCCCTGCCGCCTCTTCTCAGCCGGGGTTGCCCTGATTGCCGTTCGTGGCGGTGGATCCGGCGCC
>CAYXOM010000305.1:0-2176 GCA_964466565.1 uncultured Mycobacterium sp. | reverse complement strand
GACGGCCGCGCTGCGCAGTGTCGAGGCGTGCGGCGCCGAGGCCCGCGCCCCGGCCGAAGGCTCGCTGTGGGGACGTCGTCGGGTGTTGCTGCTGAACTCCACCTACGAACCGCTGACGGCGCTGCCGATCCGGCGGGCGGTGGTGTTGGTGCTGTGCGGGAAAGCCGACGTCGTCCACGACGATCCGGCCGGTCCGGTGATCCACTCGGCCAGCCGCCGAATCGCGGTGCCGTCGGTGATCCGGCTGCGCAGTTACGTCCGGGTTCCCTACCGGGCCCGGATCCCGATGACCCGCGCGGCGCTCATGCACCGCGACCGTTTCCGCTGCGCCTACTGCGGATCCAAGGCCGACACCGTGGACCACGTTGTGCCGCGGAGCCGGGGCGGGGAGCACACCTGGGAGAACTGCGTGGCGGCGTGTTCGACCTGCAACCACCGTAAGGCCGACCGGCTGCTCGCCGAACTGGGCTGGAGCCTGCGGCTGGTCCCGACCCCGCCCAAAGGTCGGCACTGGCGGCTGTTGAGCACCGTCAAGGACATGGACCCGGCCTGGGTGCGCTACCTGGGAGAGGGAGCCGCCTGAGCGCGCCCGGTGCGCTACCGTGGCCGGGTGAACTCCACTCTGCTGCACACTCTCTACGTGGCGGTGCCCCTCGGCCTGACCGCAGTGCTGGCCGCGATGGTCTACTCCCGCAAGGGCAACCACCCGGACACCTACTCGATGTCGGAGCCGTGGACCTACGGCCCGGTGCTGTGGGCGGCGACCGACGAGATCGTCGGGCACGGGCACTCCGGGCATGGCGAGCACGGTGGCGAACACGGTGCGCCGACGCAGAGCGTGGGAGGTGGGGCCAGTGGTCGCTGGTAACCAATCGGGCGAGGTGGCGCGTTATGGCGAGTCGGGGCTGCCGGTCGGTTGGGCCGTGACCGCCAGCGGCCGGGTCTCCGGCGTGTGCGAACCGGGCGAGCTGCCGGTGCAGTACCCGTTCCCGATCATGGACCTGGTCAAGCTTGACGACGCGCTCACCTACGCGACCCGGCAGTCCAAGGCCCGCTTCGCGGTGTACCTGGGCGATCTCGGCGCAGACACCCCCGCCCGGGCCCGGGAGATCCTCGGCGAGGTGCCGACCTGCGACAACGCTGTGCTGCTGGCGGTCTCGCCGGACCAGCGGGCCATCGAGGTCGTCTACGGTGCGCAACTGCGCGGGCGCGGCGCGGAATCGGCGGCCCCGCTGGGGGTGTCGGCCGCGGCGTCCGCCTTCCGGGAGGGCAACCTGATCGACGGCCTGGTCAGCGCCATCCGGGTGATGTCGGCCGGGATCAGCCGCTAGATCCGCCACACCGGATCGGGCCCGCCGGTGCCCTGCTCGATCAACGCGCGCTTGAGCACCTTGAAGGTCTCGGTGCGCGGCAGCGAGGGCGTGACGCGGATGAAGGACGGCCACTGCTTGGGGCCGAGGTCAGACTGGCCGGCCAGGAATTGCCGCAGACCGTCGGCGTCGAGATCGGCGTCCTCGGCCGGCACCACCGCGGCCATCACCAGGTCTCCGACGTCGGAGGCGGGAATCCCGTAGACCGCGGCCTCCCGGATGCCGGGGTGGCGCAGCAGGATCCGCTCAATCGGGGCCGAGCCGAGGTTCTCGCCGTCCACCCGCATCCAGTCGCCGAGGCGGCCGGCGAAATACACCCAGCCGTCGGCGTCGAGGTGGGCGAGGTCGCCGCTGTGATACCGGCCGCCGCGCATCCGCTCGGCATCGGCTGCCGCGTCGTTGTAATAGCCCTCGAAGCGGCCGCGGCCGGCGGTGTTGACCAGTTCGCCGACCACTCCGGGCGGGCACGGCCGGCCGGTCTCGACGTCGACGATGCCGACGTCGGCGGGCAGCGGGCCCAGCGCGTCGGCCGGGGTGTCGGGCGTGCGGGCGATGGCCACACCCCCCTCGGTGGAACCGAACCCGTCGACGACCTCGGTGGCGAACCGGCGGGCGAAGGCGGGGATGTCGCGCGGGGCGCCCTCGTTGCCGTAGACGACCCGCAGGGGGTTGTCGGCGTCGTCGGGACGTGGCGGCGTCGCCAGCACGTAGGACAGCGGCTTGCCGACATAGTTGGCGTAGGTCGCACCGTAGCGGCGCACGTCGGGCAGGAACTGCGACGCCGAGAACCGCCGGCGCAGAACCAG
>CAYXOM010000304.1:0-1515 GCA_964466565.1 uncultured Mycobacterium sp. | reverse complement strand
CGCCTCCGGGTGCAGCCGCACCACCCCGCGGCGGGTGTCGAGGGCGGCGGTGTTCAGCCGTGCGGGCAGCAACAGGGCCGGCGACCGCCGCCCGGCTGCGGCGCTCCCGGAATCACCGGGGCGTCCGGATTCTTCGGCGGACACTCAGCCTCCCGGCTTTCTCAGGCCCAGCCGCGCGGTCGACCGGCGGTTGGGGTGGCGGGACTGCCGGCCCGCCCGGCGGGCGGCGCGGCGTGCCCGGCGGGCGGCGCGCCGCGTTGGCGGCCCGGTGTCCCCGGACTCCGGGTGGGCGGCGGCCCAGCGCTGGTTGCGGACCCCGAACGGGATGTGCACGACGTAGGCCGCGATGATCAGCAGGATCAGGAGATAGGGGAACATGAAAGCGGCCGTCGCCACGATCGCCAGCGAGGCCAGCAGCGGGGCGACCATGTTGGGCGGCACCGGGAAGGTGTGGATCTTGCGCATCGGGATGCGGCTGACCAAGAGCAGCGAAACTCCGACCAGCCAGGCGATCACGGCGATCTCGGCCGCCGGGGTCGACCACCAGGAGCCGCCGAACTGCATCTTGGCCGCGAGCGGCCCGATGGCCCCGATCGCGCCGGCCGGGGCCGGCATGCCGACGAAATAGTCCTTGGCGTACACCGGCAGATCGGCCCCGAGCAGAGCGTTGAAGCGGGCCAGCCGGAGCACGATGCACACCGTGTAGAGCAGCACCACGATCCAGCCGATGCGGGACTCCGACAGCAGCAGGGAGTAGACGATGAACGCCGGTGCCACCCCGAAGTTCACCGCGTCGGCCAGCGAGTCGATCTCCTCGCCCATCCGCGAGGTGGCCTTGAGCACCCGGGCGATCCGGCCGTCGAGGGCGTCGAGGATCGCCGCGGCGGCCAGCATTGCCATCGCCTCGGTCGGCCGGCCGTCGAGGGCGAACTTCACCGACGTCATGCCCAGGCAGATGGCGAGTACCGTCATCGCGCTGGGCAGCATCCGCCGGTTGATCGGGTTCGTCGTCGGCCGCGGTGAGATCACGGCAGGCTCGCCATCACGGTCTCCCCGGCCAGCGCCCGCTGCCCGTGCTCGACGAGGACCTCCGCGCCGTCGGGCAGGTAGGTGTCCAGCCGCGATCCGTACCGGATGATCCCGTAGGTGTCGCCGATGCTCACCGGCTGGCCGGGATGCAGATCGCAGATGATGCGGCGCGCGACGAGTCCGGCGATCTGGACCACCACCACCCGGTGTCCGCCGGGGGTGCCGATGACGACGCTGGTGCGCTGGTTCTCCGCGCCGGCGGCGGCAAGGTCGGCGGAGCGGAACCGGCCGGGCCGGGAAACGACGGCCTGCACCTCGCCGCCGACCGGGATGCGCTGGACGTGGGCGTCGAGCAGGGACATGAAGATGGCGACCCGCACCAGCGGTTCGGGCCCCAGTCCGAGTTCGGGCGGTGGCGGGGCGGAGTCGATGAGGCAGATCTCCCCGTCGGCCGGGGCGGCGACCACGCCGGCGCGGGCCGGCGGG
>CAYXOM010000303.1:0-2933 GCA_964466565.1 uncultured Mycobacterium sp. | reverse complement strand
GAGCGGAGCCGCTGTGGCGACCGGTCGGCCGGGGGGCGGGCCCGCCGGGGCCGCAAGGGCTATGCCCGCTGTGCCCGCCGTGCCCGCCGGCGCGGCCTCCTGTCCCGAGCGGTCGATCCGCGCCCGCACCCGCTCAGCGATGGCGTCGGCGTCCGGCGGCGTCGACCGGGTGGGTGCGTCCACTCCGTGGGTGGCGGCGAACCGGCGTGCGGACACCCCGGCCCCGTCGGAGCGCAGCACGCTGTCGATGGCATCGAACAACTCCGCGCCGTGGCGGGCGGCGAGGAGGTCGGCCCGCGCGCGGGCCTGCGTCACCGTCGCGACGACCGCGCTGATCTTCTCCGGCACGCTGTCCTGGGACTCGAGGATCCCCTCGATCGCCGCGTTGCCCCGCGCGGCGACGGACTCCAGTTCCGAGCGCAGCGCCCGCGCCGAACCGAGGGCAACGGCGTAGGCGTCCCGCTTCGCGAGGTTGCGGTCGGCGATCTCCCCGGCGTGGTCCTCGCTGCGGCGGAATCTCTCCCGGGCGGATTCGGCGGCGATCCCGTCCTGTGCGGCGAGGGGACCGGTGCGCACCGACCGCAGCGCCTCGGCGTAACCCCGGTGGTCCTCGCCGCGGCGATGTCGGCTGTCGACGGCGGCGGCCAGGATCGCCAGCGACGACGACGCCGGCCACTGGTGACCCACCAGGATCGGCGACCACTGCCCGGCCGGTAACTCGGTCACCGCCCACCTCCTCGCAAAAGCGGACCGATGCTAACGCCGTGGTCTTCGGGCCCGCCATTCACTCAACCGTGGCCCAGACGTGACTTGACCAGCACTCTCGGCGGCGAGGACCATGATCGGATGCGCCGACTGTCGCTCCGGCTCAGTGCTGTTCTCGGAGCCCTTGTCCTCGCCGTGGCGTCGGCGCCGGCCGCGCCGGCCGCGCCGCCGTGGTTCGCCGCCAAGGTCGGCGGCGCCTCCCAGGTGCTCTCGGTGGTCGGTACCGGCGGCTCCGACGCCATGATGGACGTCTGGCAGCGCGGCGCCGCCGGCTGGCAGCCGGTCGGCACCGGGATACCGGTGCTCATCGGTTCGGCGGGCATGGCGCCCGAGGCCCGCGACGGCATCCCGGCCACCCCGATGGGGGTCTACAGCCTGGACTTCGCCTTCGGCACCCAGCCCAGCCCGGGCGGGGGCCTGCAGTACTTCCAGACCACCCCGGACTACTGGTGGTCGGCCGACGGGCCCACCTACAACACCATGCAGGTGTGCAAGAAGGAAGAGTGCCCGTTCAACACCTCGCTGTCGGTGGGCACCGAGAACCTCTACATCCCGGAGTACGCGCACGCGATCGTGATGGGCGTGAACTCCGAGCGCATTCCCGGGCGGGGCGGGGCGTTCTTCGTGCACACCACCAACGGTGCCCCGACCGCGGGTTGTGTGGCCCTCGACGACGCCACCCTGGTCAAGATCATCCGGTGGCTGCAGCCCGGCGCGGTGATCGCGATCGCCCGGTAGCGGACGGCCGTCAGGCCAGCGCGGGGCCGGGTTTGAGCTTGAAGTCGGTGCCCTTCAGCGACTGGGTGGCCTCGTAGGTCCGCTGATAACCGGTGGCGCAGATCCGCCAGCCGTCCTCGGTCCGGCGGTAGCGGTCGCGGTAGAACGCCGCCCCGAAGAGCAGGAAGTCGAACTCCGGCACGATCACCCGGTCCTGCAGGTACCAGGTGGCCTCGGCCTCGTCGCCGTCGACGGTGATCTCCGGGTGGGCCACGCGGTGCTCGGTGATCACCGTGGCCGGCATCGAGGTCCGCATGAACTCCACCAGGTCGGCGCGGTTGGTGAAACGGTGTTCTTTGCCCATGGAGGAGCCGTAGTCGCCGACGACGTCCTCGGTGAGGGTGTCGGAGAAGTCGTCCCAGTGCTTGGTGTCCAGCGCGCGCAGGTACCGGTACTTGACCCGCTTGATCGCCTCGATCGCCTGGATCGCCTGGATCGCCTCAGCATCAGCCATGGGGCCATTGCAGCACACCGGCGGTGGGTCTCCACTAGGTTTGCCCGGGTGGGCGATCACCCGGATGCCGGCCGGCCGCGGAGCCGCTACGCCGGCTTCTCCCGCGGGCAACTGGCGACCCTGGTGCCTGAACTGCTGCTGATCGGTCAGTTGATCGACCGCTCCGGGATGGCATGGTGCATCCAGTCTTTCGGGCGCGAGGAGATGGTGCGGATCGCGATCGAGGAGTGGGCCGGATCCAGCCCGATCTACACCAGGCGGATGCAGGAGGCGCTGGGATACCGGGGCGACGACGTCGTCACGATCTTCAAGGGCCTGCAACTCGACATCGGTGCTCCGCCGCAGTTCATGGACTTCCGGTTCACCGTCCACGATCGGCAGCACGGCGAGTTCCGCCTCGACCACTGCGGGGCGCTGCTCGACGTCGAGCCGATGGGCCCGGACTACGTCACCGGGATGTGTCACGACATCGAGGACCCCACCTTCGACGCCACCGCGGTGGCCACCAATCCGCGGGCCCGGGTGCGGCCCATCCACCGCCCTCCCCGCCAGCCCGCCGACCGGCACCCGCACTGCGCGTGGACGGTCACCATCGACGACTCGGGGCCACCGGCCCTGCCCATCCCGGCCCTCGAGGTGATCGCCCGGACCCGCGCGGCGACGTGGCCCCTGGCCGCGATCGACCGCCGGGAGGAGGGTGCCGCCGACTACTCGGGTCCGCTGCTGGCGGATCTGGATTTCGGCGCCTTCTCGCACTCGGCGCTGGTGCGTATCGCCGATGAGGTGTGCCTGCAGATGCATCTGCTCAACCTGTCGTTCGGTCTGGCGGTGCGCTCCCGGGCCGGTGCCGACCCCGGGCTGGCCACCGCGATCTGCACCCGCCAGCTCGTCGGCATCGCCGGGGTGGCCGCCGAACGGATCCGGCGTGCGCTGCGGC
>CAYXOM010000302.1:0-3468 GCA_964466565.1 uncultured Mycobacterium sp. | reverse complement strand
CCCGGCCCGGGCCCGGGCCCGCGGGTGACCCGAGCCGGCAAATCGACAGGTGGCAGGCTATTTCGGGGCTGCGGGCAGTCCGCGGCGATCCGCCTGCCGCGCGGCGCCCGGGGCCCGGGAACATCCCGGCGGCGGCTGATGTCCACCGATCCGACCACGGTGTTCACCGGAGTCGACCCGGGGTGGGGTTAGATTTCGTGGGCGGGCGTGGGTACGGTCATCGTCGCTGGCTGACGACACCGGCCCAGGCCCAACCATGATGGTGACGAGACGGAGGAAACCGTGGCCCTTCCCCAGTTGACCGACGAGCAGCGCGCCGCAGCCTTGGAGAAGGCTGCCGCGGCACGTCGAGCCCGAGCTGAGCTCAAGGACCGTCTCAAGAGAGGCGGCACGAACCTGCAGCAGGTGCTCAAGGACGCCGAGACCGACGAGGTCCTCGGCAAGATGAAGGTCTCGGCTCTGCTGGAGGCCCTGCCCAAGGTGGGCAAGGTCAAGGCCCAGGAGATCATGACCGAGCTGGAGATCGCCCCCACCCGTCGGCTGCGCGGCCTGGGCGACCGGCAGCGCAGGGCCCTGCTGGAAAAGTTTTCCTGACCGGCTGATGCAGGCCGGCAGCGAGCCGGGCGGCGGGGGCGAGGAGTCCCGACCGCACTCCGCGGGTTCGCGGGTGCTGGTGCTGTCCGGGCCGTCGGCCGTCGGCAAGTCGACCGTGGTCCGGCACCTGCGGGAGCAGGTGCCGGACCTTTTCTTCAGCGTTTCGGCGCCCCCCCGCGCACCCCGGCCCGGGGAGCGCGACGGGGTGGACTACCACTTCGTCTCCCCGCAGCGGTTCCAGCAGCTCATCGACGGCGGCGAGATGCTGGAGTGGGCCGAAATCCACGGGGGCCTGCACCGCTCGGGCACCCCGGCCCAGCCGGTCCGGGAGGCCGCCGCAGCCGGCCGGCCGGTGCTCATCGAGGTGGACCTGGCCGGGGCGCGATCGGTCAAGCGGGCGATCCCCGAGTCGGTGTCGGTCTTCCTGGCGCCACCGAGCCGCGAGGACCTGCGCCGGCGGCTCCGCGGCCGCGCCACCGAATCCCCCGAGGCGATGGCCCGCCGGATGGCCACCGCCGAGGGCGAACTGGCCGCCCAGGACGAGTTCGACGTCGTGGTGGTCAACCGCCGATTGGAGACCGCCTGCGCCGAATTGGTATCGTTGCTGGTCGGACATGTCCCGGGTGCCGGACCGCCGGCCTGACGCCCGTCCGCCAACCACGCCCCGCGACCAGCCAGGAGACCTTGACGTGACGACGACCTCGGATCATTACGATCCGGCGCCCGGGGCGGCCTCCGCCTACGACACCCCGCTGGGGATCACCAACCCCCCGATCGACGAACTGCTCGACCGGGTGTCGAGCAAGTACGCGCTGGTGATCTACGCGGCCAAGCGGGCGCGTCAGATCAACGACTACTACACCCAACTCGGCGAGGGGATCCTCGAATACGTCGGCCCCCTGGTCGAACCGGGCCTGCAGGAGAAGCCGCTGTCGATCGCGCTGCGCGAGATCCACGGCGACCTGCTCGAGCACACCGAGGGCGAGTAGCCGCGGCCAGCGCGGTTCGGGCCCATGAGCGCCAAGCGGATCGTCGTCGGTGTCGGCGGCGGAATCGCCGCCTATAAGGCCTGTTCAGTGGTCCGCACGCTGTGCGAGAGCGGCCACGAGGTGCGGGTGATCCCCACCGAGTCCGCGCTGAGATTCGTCGGCGCCGCGACCTTCGAAGCACTCTCGGGCCACCCGGTCCGAACCGGGGTCTTCGATGACGTCCCCGAGGTGCCGCACGTGCGCCTCGGCCAGCAGGCCGACCTGGTCCTGGTGGCGCCCGCCACCGCGGACCTGCTGGCCCGCGCGGCCGGCGGACGAGCCGACGACCTTTTGACCGCCACCCTGCTCACCGCGCGAAGCCCGGTGCTGTTTGCGCCGGCGATGCACACCGAGATGTGGTTGCACCCGGCGACCGTCGACAACGTCGCGATACTTCGCCGGCGCGGGGCAGTGGTGCTCGAGCCCGCCAGTGGGCGACTCACCGGTACCGACAGCGGCCCCGGGCGGCTGCCCGAGGCGGAGGAAATCGCCGCCTTCGCCGGGTTGCTGCTGGCCCGGCCCGACGCCCTGCCCCACGACCTGCCCGGGACCCGGTTCCTGATCACCGCGGGCGGCACCCGGGAGGCCCTCGATCCGGTACGGTTCATCGGCAATCGCAGTTCGGGCAAGCAGGGCTATGCGCTGGCGCGGGTCGCGGCCCAGCGCGGTGCGGAGGTGACCCTGATCGCCGGGAACACCGCCGGCCTGGACGACCCGGCCGGGGTTCATACCCTGCACGTCGGCTCCGCGGCCCAGATGCAGGAGGCTGTCACCAAGCACGCACCCGAGGCGCACGTCCTGGTGATGGCCGCCGCGGTTGCCGATTTCCGGCCGGCTCACGCCGGGACGACCAAGATCAAGAAGACCGCCGGGGACGCCGAGTCGCGCTCCGTCGAACTGGTCCGCACCGACGACGTGCTGGCCGGAGTCGTCCGGCGCCGCGCGGACGGACAGCTACCGAACATGCGCGCGATCGTCGGATTCGCCGCCGAGACCGGCGATGCGGCCGGCGACGTGCTGTTTCATGCCCGCGCCAAGCTCCGTCGCAAGGGCTGTGACCTGCTGGTGGTCAACGCGGTGGGAGACGGTCGGGCCTTCGAGGTCGACAGCAACGCCGGCTGGCTGCTGGCGGCCGACGGCTCCGAACTGGCCCTCGAGCACGGTTCGAAAACTCTGATGGCGAGCCGTATCGTGGACGCGGCCGCCGCACTCCTGCGCGCCTGACATTCGACGACCACCGGAATCGAAATGGGGATGGACACTGTGAGCGACAAGGGCCGGCTGTTCACCAGCGAATCGGTGACCGAGGGGCATCCGGACAAGATCTGCGACGCCGTCAGCGACTCGGTGCTGGATTCGCTGCTCGCCGAGGACCCCACGGCCCGGGTCGCGGTCGAGACGCTGGTCACCACCGGTCAGGTACACGTGGTCGGTGAGGTCACCACCAGCGCGAAGGGGGCGTTCGCGGACATCACCGACACCGTCCGGAGGTGCATCCTCGAGATCGGTTACGACTCCTCGGAGAAGGGCTTCGACGGCGCCTCCTGCGGGGTCAACGTCGGCATCGGGCGGCAGTCACCCGACATCGCCATCGGCGTCGACGAGGCCTACGAGAAGCGGGTCGGGGGCGAGCGGGACGCGCTCGCCGCCCAGGGCGCCGGGGATCAGGGCCTGATGTTCGGATACGCCATCGGTGACACACCGGAACTGATGCCGCTGCCGATCGCGCTGGCGCACCGGCTGTCGAGGAGGCTTGCCGAGGTCCGCAAGAACGGCACGCTGGACTACCTGCGTCCCGACGGCAAGACCCAGGTCACCATCCAGTACGAGGGCACCACGCCGATCC
>CAYXOM010000301.1:0-2726 GCA_964466565.1 uncultured Mycobacterium sp. | reverse complement strand
TCACCAGCAGCGAGCCGATCCGGGCGCCGGTGGCGGGGAACTTGATCAGCGCCAGTTGCGCCTGCGGGCCGCCGGGGTCGGCGTAGTCCACCGGAACCCCGACGGTGGCGCACTGCGCGGCCGGCAGGTAGGCGTCGGTGACGAGGTTCTCGCAGCCGCCCCACGCCGGGGTCGCGGTCTGGCCGGGGGTGGCCATCGCCGGTTCCACCCCGGCGCCGACGGCCAGTGCCGGGTAGAGCAGTCCGGCCGCCACCAGCGCCGAGCCCAGCCGGCCCGCGCGAGTCATGACGGCCATCGTGACACGCCCGCACCCGGCCGGACAGCGCCCGGCGGTTACACCTCGATATCGGAAAAGCCGCGGTTTCAGCAGGTGGCGTCGGGCGGCGGCAGGGTCAGGTCGACCAGGTACGCCGCCGCGTAGTCGTCGACGCACTGCTCGCCCTGGAACACCACGGTGTGCTGGGTGCCCTCGAAGGTCAGCAGCGCCCCGCCGAGCTGGCGGGCCAGGTCCACCCCGGCCTGGTACGGCGTCGCCGGGTCGCCGGTGGAGGAGACCACCAGCACCGGCGGCAGGCCCGGCGCCGAGACCTCCTTGGGGGTGCTCGTCGGCGGCACCGGCCAGAACGCGCAGGTGCTCATCGGGGCGAACCCGGTGAAGTCGCCGTAGCTCATGAACGGCGCCACCTCGCGCAGCCGGCGGTCCTCCTCGACCACCTTGTCGCGGTCGGTGATCGGCGGCTGGTCGACGCAGTTGACCGCGATGCGCGCGTCGGTGGCGTTGGTGTAGCGGCCCTGGGCGTCGCGGCGCATGTACATGTCGGCCAGCGCCAGCATGGTGTCGCCGCGGCCCTGGGTCATCTCGGTCAGCCCGCGGGTGAGGTGGCGCCACAGGTTGGGCGAGTACAGCGCCATGATCGTGCCGATGATGGCGTCGCCGTAGCTCAGCCCGCGCGGGTCGCGGGTCGGCAACGGCTCCTCCACCAGCGGGTTGACCAGGTCACGGTAGTTGGCGACGGACTTGGCCGGGTCAGTGCCCAGCGGGCAGTCCACGCTCTCGGCGCAGTCGGCCGCGTAGTCCTCGAAGGCCTGCTGGAAGGCGGCGGCCTGCTCGATGTCGGACTCGATCGGGTCGGCGTTGGGGTCGATCGCCCCGTCGAGGATCATCGTCCGGACGTTGCCCGGGTACAGCTCCGCGTAGGTCGCGCCGATCCGGGTGCCGTAGGAGTAGCCGAGGTAGTTGATCTTGTCGTCGCCGACCGCCGCGCGCAGCGCGTCGAGGTCCTGGGCCACGCTGGCGGTGCCGACGTTGGCCAGGAAGTCGGTGCCCATCTTGTCGATGCAGCGCTGGATGAAGTCCTTGGTCTCCTTCTCGATGCGCTCCACGCCGGCCGGGCTGTAGTCCACCTGCGGGTCGGCCCGCAACCGGTCGTTGTCGGCGTCGGAGTTGCACCACAGCGCCGGGGTGGACGACCCCACCCCGCGCGGGTCGAAGCCCACCAGGTCGAACCGCTCGCGGACCGACGCGGGCATGCTCTCCACGATCCCGGCGGCGGCCTCGATCCCCGACTCCCCCGGCCCGCCCGGATTGACGATCAGCGACCCGATCTTCGCCCCGGTGGCCGGGAAGCGGATCAGTGCCAGGGTGGCCTCCGGCCCGTCGGGATCGGCGTAGTCCACCGGGACCGCGATCTTGCCGCACTGCGCGCCGGCCGGGATGGGCAGCGCGGTGCCCGCGCCCCCGCCCGGGCCGCACGACCCCCACTGGACCGGCGCCCCGATCTCGGGCCCGGCCAGCACCGCCTTGCCGGCCACCACACTGCTGCACCCGGCGGCGCCGAGCACGGCGACCGCGGTCGGAATCACCACGGCGGTGCGCACGGTGCGGGAACGTCGGGATGGCCTCATGCCCAACATGCTGCCACGTCCGGGCGACTGGCCTGGTGAGCGCTACCGGGGCGCGGCGGCCAGCAGGTCGGCCATCCCGGCCGGGAAGCCATCGGCCATCGCCGGGAGGTCCGGCAGCAGTTCCGGGCAGGAGATCAGCCCGACGTCAAGGCGGCCGTCCAGCGACATCACCGTGATGTTGAGCCCGGCACCGTGGAAGATCGGCCCCAGCGGGTACATGGCGTCGACGGCGGCCCCCAGGAAGTACAGCGGGACCTGTGGGCCCGGGACGTTGGACACCACCAGGTTGTGCACCGGCCGGGACTCGGTGAGCGAACTGCGGGCGTACACCCGCATCGCGATCCCGAACACCGCCGGACCGGCGAACTGGCTCCAGTCCTGCAGCAGGGTCGCCGCGATGGCCGAGCTGTGCTCCTTGGCTTCTTCGTTGGCCCCGGCGATCGCCGACAGCCGCTCGCCCGGATCGCCGATGTCGGTGTGCAGGCTGGCGAACATGCCCGACACCTGGTTGCGGCCGGGCCGGTCGGAGCGGTCGTGCACCGACACCGGCACCATCGCCACCAGCGAGGCCTCGGGCAGCTCCCCGCGCGCCTGCAGGTAGTCCCGCAGCACCCCGGACACCAGCGCCATCACCACGTCGTTGACCTTCACCCCGAACCGGTTCTTCACCGTCTTGACGTCGTCGAGGCCGAGTTGGGCGAACGCGACGTTGCGGTGGGCGGTGATGCTGGCGTTGAACGGCGTCGGCGGCGCGGCGAACGGCGCCGCCATCGCCCGGCCGTCCCCCCGCACCCGCCGCCCGGCGTCGGCGACGGGGGTGA
>CAYXOM010000300.1:0-3126 GCA_964466565.1 uncultured Mycobacterium sp. | reverse complement strand
CCGACCTCGCCGAGGCGCTGGAGTGGGCCCGGCCGCGTTCGGCGCTGATCGTGCTGGCCACCCCGATGCCCGCGGTGACCGCGATGCTCGAGGCGGTGGCGCGCTGGGCCCCGGACTGCCCGCTGACCGACGTCATCAGCGTCAAGGGACCGGTGCGTGCCGAGGTGGCGTCAGCCGGCCTGCTGGCGCGCTACGTCGGCGGCCACCCGATGGCCGGCACCGCGCACTCCGGGTGGCCGGCCGGTGACGCCGGACTGTTCGCCGAGGCGCCGTGGGTGGTCAGCGTCGACGACCACGTCGACCCGGTGGTGTTCGCCGAGGTGATGCGCCTGGCGCTGGACTGCGGCAGCTTCGTGGTGCCGGCCCGCTCCGAGGAGCACGACGCGGCCGCCGCGGCGATCTCGCACCTGCCGCACCTGTTCGCCGAGACCCTGGCCGCCACCGCCGGCGATGTTCCGTTGGCCCTCGCCCTGGCGGCCGGTTCGTTCCGGGACGGCACCCGGGTCGCGGGCACCGCCCCGGAACTGGTGCGCGCGATGTGCGAGGCGAACGCCGCGGAGGTGCTGGGCGTGCTGGACCGGGCGATGCAGACCCTCGCCCGGACCCGCGACTCGCTGGCCCGGTGGGGTTCGGTGGCCGAACTCGTCGAGGCCGGCCACGCCGCGAACGCTCGCTACCGGAACTTCCCCCGCCCCGACATTCTCGGCGTCGAGGTGGGCGCGCCGGGCTGGCGCGAGACGCTGGCGTCGGCCGGGCGGGCCGGCGGGGTGATCAGATCCGCTCTGCCAGGCCCGGATAGTCGACGATGAAGCCGTCGTGGTCGACGATAACGGTGGTCTCGGCCACCGGGGAGAGCAGCTTGATCCCCTCCGAAGCGCCGGGCCCGGGGCTGTCGTAGCGGATCGTCTCGGTGACGACGGTCAACTCCGGCAGGTACACGTACACCACCGGTAACGCGATCTGCTCCGCGCGCCGGTGCAACCCGGTGCGCCGGATCGGCAGGGCGTTGAAGAACGGGCTGAGCACCATGTCGACGTCAAGGGCGCCGTCGTAGGCGCCGCGGGACTGACCCTCGTGCCCGGTGACCAGCCACATGTTCTCCTCGTCGCGGGAGATCGACAGCTGCCGGTCGCGATCGGCCAGAGTGAGGTCCAGGGAGAGCCGCTTGGTGGCCCCGGCGTCGTCGGTGACGAGGTCGTAGGACGCGCTGAAGGCCGGGTGCCCGCCGGCCGCCGCGGCCACGATCCGGCCGGCGGCCTTGATCCGGTTGCCGGACAGCTGGACCCGGGCGGACTCCATCCGGGTGGCGTCCCTCGAGCGCCACGTCAGGACGGCGGGCCAGGGGGTCGGCGCCGCCGCGTCGTCATCGGTCACCACCCCTCCAACTTAAGCGACGGGTCCCGGTAGTCGGGAGTGCGGCTGCGCAGCGCCACCTTCGGAGCGGCCCCGCCGCCGGGCAGCGGCCCCACCGGCCGGGGGCGCAGCCGGCCGGTGCCCGGGACGGATGCCCACACCGCCATGGCCAGCAGTCCGTCGATGATCAGCGCCAGGGCCGTCACCAGCAGCGCCCCCACCAGAGCCAGGTAGAACTCGCGCACCTTGATGCCGTCGATGAGGTAGCGGCCCAGCCCGCCGAGGCTGGCATACGCCGCCACCGTCGCGGTCGCGACGATCTGCAACGTCGCGGTGCGCAGGCCGCCCAGAATCAGCGGCATCGCGTTGGGCACCTCGACGCGGGTCAGGATGCGGCGCTCGGCCATACCCATGGACCGGGCGGCGTCGACGATCCGCGGGTCGACATTGGCGATCCCGGCGTAGGTGCCGGCCAGCAGGGGCGGGACCCCCAGCAGGGTCAGCGCGACGGTCGGCGGCAGCAGGCCCAGCCCGAACAGCAGCACCGCCAGCAGGAGCACCCCGAGGGTGGGCAGCGCCCGCAGCGAGTTGACAGCGGTGACGACGAACAGTGCGCCGCGCCCGGTGTGGCCGATGACCAGCCCGATCGGCACCGCGATCAGCGCCGAGACCGCGACGGCGACGCCGGTGTACTGCAGATGCTCGAGGGTGCGGGCGCCGATGCCGGACTTCCCGGCCCAGTTCGCCGCGGTGAAGATGTAGTCCAGCGCCTGCTGCAGGAAGTTCACCGGGCGCCCGCCACTCTGGACCACGGAGTGAGCAAGCGGCCGGCCAGCAGGATCAGCAGGTCGATGACGACCGCCAGGACGAAGATCGCGATGATTCCGGCGATGATCTGGTCGCTCTTGTCGGCCTGGTAGCCCTCGGTGAACCAGGTGCCCAGGCCTCCGATGCCGATCACCGATCCGACCGCGACCAGCGAGATGTTGGTGACGGCGACCACCCGAAGGCCGGCGAAGAGGACCGGGAGTGACAGCGGCAGTTCGACTTTGAGCAACTGGCCCAACCGGGTGTAACCGACGGCGGAGGCGGCGTCGCGCACCGGCACCGGAACCGCGTCGAGCGCCTCGGGAACCGCCCGGACCAGCAGGGCGGTGGTGTAGAGCGTCAACGCGACGATGACGTTGGCCTCGTCGAGGATGCGGGTCGGGATGATCAGCGGCAGCACCACGAACAGCGCCAGCGACGGGATGGTGAAGATGATGCCGGCGGTCAGGGTCGTCATCCGGCGCAGCGCGGTGCGCCGCCACACCGCAGCTCCCAGGGGCACCGCGATGAGCAGGCCGAGGACCACCGGGATCAGCGAGAGCCGGAGGTGGATCGCGGTGAGCTGCCAGGCGGTGTCGAGATGGCTGAGCAGATAGCGCACGCGTTCAGCCCGTCCCGGATTCCGGGTCGGTGTCCGCGTCGGGGTCCGCGGCGGGTTCCGCGTGGGGGTCCGCGGCGGTGTCCTCGGCGGGGCAGGCGACCACGTAGCTGGTCACCTCGGGGTCCCCGGCGTCGTCGGCGTAGATGACCACGTAGCCCGGCGCGTCGGTGTCCCCGGCTTCGGCGGTGTCCCCGGCTTCGGCGGTGTCTCCGGCTTCGGCGGTGTCCCCGGCTTCGGCGGTGTCCCCGGCTTCTCGCGCCGCCGCCTCCCGGGCTTGCGCGTCCCGCACCTCCTCGTCGCGGCGCGCCGCCTCGAGGGAGTCGATCACCTCCTCGGCTTCGACC
>CAYXOM010000299.1:0-2411 GCA_964466565.1 uncultured Mycobacterium sp. | reverse complement strand
GGCGATGATGGTCGCGCCCGCCGCAAGGGCGATGGACCCGAAGATCCGGTCGCCGCGGCGGCTGTCGGAGCTGCGCAGGCCGCGGTCGGTCGTCTTGGGCGGCATGGGGACAGTGTCTCCCGCGTCGTCCCCCGCGTCGCGCGGGCCCGTTCGGGCGCCTGCCGCGGTCGGCTCCGGCTTGAGGGTCATCAGCGCTAGGAGATGGCGTCGATCGCGGCGGTGAGCTTGCCCTTGAAGGCGTCGGGGACCGGGATGTAGCCGTTGTCGGTCAGGCCCTCCTGCCCCCTGCCGAGCGCGACGGTCAGGAAGGATCGCACCGCCGGGGCGACGTCGGCCTCGGGGTACTTCGAGCAGACCAGTGAGTAGGTGGCCAGCATGATCGGGTACGCGTCGGCCTCGATCGGCTTGTAGAACGACGAGGTGTCGAGCACCAGGTCGTTGCCCTGTCCGCTGATCGACACGTCGTCGATCGCCCGCCCGGCCGTCTCAACGGTCAGCTCGACCGGGTCCGGCCCGGCCGAGGTGATGATCCGTGCGACCGCGAGGTTCTGGGCCTTGGCGAAGGACCACTCGTTGTAGGTGATCGAGCCGGGGGTGCTCTTGATGGCCGCCGAGGTGCCCTCATTGCCCTTGGCACCCTCGCCGACCCCGCCGTTGAAGGTCTTCCCGGCTCCCTTGCCCCACGTGCCGTCGGAGGCGGCGTCGAGGTAGAGCTGGAAGTTGTCGGTGGTGCCGGACTCGTCGCTTCGGAAGATCACCACGATCGGCTGCGACGGCAGAGACGCGTCCGGATTGAGGGCCGCGATCTCGGGTGCATCCCACGACCGGACGGTGCCGTTGAAGATCTTGGCCGCCGTCGGCCCGTCGAGGACCAGCGAATCCACCCCGGGGGCGTTGTAGGTGATGGCGATCGGCCCGAACACCATCGGCAGGTTCCAGGCGTCCGAACCGCCGCAGCGGGCCCGGGCCTTCTCGATCTCGCCGCGGCCGGCGTTGAGCGGGGAGTCCGAGCCACCCATGTCGGTCTGGCCGCCGACGAACTCCGACACGCCCGCACCCGAGCCGCTGGAGGTGTAGTTGAGGGTGAACCCGGGGCAGGCGGCCTCGTAGGCGGTGACGAACCGCGTCATCGCATTGGCCTGCGCGGTGGCCCCGCTGGCCTTGAGGGCCTTCTTTCCCCCGCAGTCCACCGAGCCCACCGCGCCCACCGCGCCCTCCGCGCCCGGCGCGGCATTGTTGTCACTGCCGCAGGCGCCCAGCGCCAGCACCGTGGCCGCCGAGGCCGACACCGCGGTGAGCCTTCCCAACAAGCCTGAATCCACGCTTCGCCCCATCTCGCCACCGGATTGATTCCGTGCCGAACCTAGGCCGCGGGCATGGACAGTGCGCGCCCTAAGGGTTAACGAGACGTGAACAAGGCGGGTCGAGGGCCCGGCCGTAGGCGGTGTCGACGAAGGTGGTGGCAAATCCCATGCCCCGGTAGGTGGCCAACGCCACGGGGTTGTCGGACTCCACATAGAGCACCACCCGGGGCGCCTCGAGGTGAGCCAGTCGCCCGGCGAGGTGCGCGACGCCGTGGCGGGTCAGCGCCCGGCCCAGCCCCCGACCGTGCCCGGCGGGGTCGACCGCGAGCACGTACACCTCGCCGACGCCGGCATCCGGCCCGCCGTCGTGCACCTTGGTCCAGTGGAAGCCCAGCAGTGCGCCGGTGGCGTCGTCGGTGGCCAGAAACAGGCCCTGGGGGTCGAACCAGGTAGCCATCCGGCGCGCTGTGAGGTCCTCCTCGGTCCAGCCGCCCTGTTCGGGGTGCCACGCGAAGGCGGCGTTGTTGACCCTGAGCAACTCTTCGTGATCCCGCACACCGGCGTAGGTCCGGATCGAAATCCCCTCGGGCACAGAGACCTCAGGCGGGAGATCATCGAGCGATCGGCTCATCTGGATCAGCTCCCGGACCGGGGCGAGTCCGAGCCGGGCGGCCAGCGCGCGGGCCGCCGGAAGGGTCCCGTGCGCCCAGAACCGGACCTCCCCGCCGGTGCGCGTGATCGCGGCCCGCGCCAAGGCGGCGCCCACCCCGCGGCCCCGCGCGTCGGGGTGCACCACGAGTTCGGCGGTCGCCTCAGCCCCACCGGCCCACGGCTCCAGGCTCAGGTAGCCGATCAACCCGGCCTGCCCGGCCGCCAGCAGATGCCACCGGCGCCGGCCGGACAGGTCGCGCATCGCCGCCTCGCCGAGAGGCGCCACGCCGTCGGCGCGGTGGGCGGCGGCGGCCAATCGCCGCACCGCGTCCTGCTCGACCGCCGGGAGTTCGGCGACCCAGGCTGGCGGGGTCACTGGGAGTGCGAGAACGTCTCGGCCTCGACGCCGGCGGCGTCCTCGAACGGCTCGGGCGGGTCGCCCTCGCCGGGCCTGCC
>CAYXOM010000298.1:0-1754 GCA_964466565.1 uncultured Mycobacterium sp. | reverse complement strand
CGGGCTGGGCCGGCGGCGAGGCCGGGTGGGGGTGGTGGTGCTGGGCGGCCGGCACCGGCCGGCCGCCGGCCCGGCGGCGCGCCCAGCGGGTGGTCGCATACCCGGGATGGGCGTCGCAGGCGATCAGCGCGGGCTGCTCGCCGGTCATGAACGCCAGGTGCTCGAGCGCGGAGGTGAAGCTGACCTGGGTGCGCGGATCGGCCATGTCGCCCAGGTGCGCCGACAGGTGGGCGTGGCGGCGGCCGGTCTGCCCGGCTCCCGACATCAGGCAGAACGTCGTCTTCAGGTCGCCGCCGGTGGCCAGCAGCGGCTCCCCCGGCCCGACCGGAACCGACACCGGCAGCGGGGCGTAGCCCCGCGAGCGGCGCAGCGGCAGTTCGGCTCCGCGGTCCTCGACGGCGACCACCGAGTCCTCGCAGGGGACGTGGATCGGGCGGTCGTGGGTGAGCACCGCGTCGGCCAGTCCGTCGATCCAGTCCAGGTCCTCGTCGCGGTAGACGATCGGCGAGCCGCCGCGGTTGGCCGAGGTCATCACCAGCGGCACCCGCCCCAGCCGGTCGAAGAGCAGGTGGTGGACCGGGGAGTAGGCCAGCATGACGCCCAGATCCGCAAGGCCCGGCGCGACGGCGTCGGCGCACCCGCCCGCCCGGCGTCCCACCAGCACGATCGGCGCGGCCGGCGAGCTCAGCGCCAGCGCGGCCACGTCGCCGATCTCGGCGACGTCGCGGGCCGCGGCGAGGTCGGCCGTCATGACCGCGAACGGCTTGGCGGGCCGGTGCTTACGCTCTCGCAGCAGGCGCACGGCGGCGGCGTCGTCGGCGCGACAGGCCAGGTGATAGCCGCCGATCCCCTTGACCGCCACCACCGCCCCGGCGTCCAGAGCCGCGGCTGCCGCCCCGATCGGGTCACCGTCCCCGGCCGGCCCCGGCCGGTGCCCCGCGAAGGCCAGCCGGGGCCCGCAGTCCGCACAGGCGATGGTCTGGGCGTGAAAGCGCCGGTCGAGGGGGTCGTGGTACTCCGTCGCGCAGGCGGGACACATCGCGAAGGCCGCCATGGTCGTGGCGGGGCGGTCGTAGGGCAGGTCGGTGATCACCGTGTAGCGGGGCCCGCAATTGGTGCAGGTGATGAACGGGTGGCCGAACCGCCGGTCGGCCGGATCGCGCATCTCGCGCAGACAGTCGGCGCACACCGCGACGTCCGGCGGCACCAGGGTCCGCGACCCGTCGGCGCTTCGGCTGCCGACGATCTCGAAGCCACTCGCCCCGCACGGGGCCAGGCCGGCCCGGTCGATCCGGTCGATGCGGGCCATCGGCGGCGGACCGGCCGCCAGCGCGTCGATCGCGGCCTCCACGGCGTCGGCGGGGCCCTCGAACTCGCAGTGCACCGATCCGGCGTCGTTGTACACCCACCCGGACAACCCGTGCGCGACGGCGATCCGGGCCACGGCCGGGCGGAACCCCACGCCCTGGACCACGCCGGTGATGTCGAGCCGAACCCGCACGGTCACGTCATCACGCTAGTCGGCCCCGGCGGGAGCCGACAATCTCGCTAGGCTGGCGGTTCATGCACGAGTTGTCGCTGTGCCGGGCGATCGCCGGCGTCGTCAGGCCGCATGCGGCCGGTCGCCGGGTGGAGGTGGTCCGGGTTCAGGTCGGCGCGCTGCGGCAGGTGGTTCCCGAGTCGCTGTCGTTCTGCTGGGGCCTGGTGCGTGACCACGAGGATATGCCGCAGGCCGAGTTGGAACTGCAGTTCGT
>CAYXOM010000297.1:0-2944 GCA_964466565.1 uncultured Mycobacterium sp. | reverse complement strand
GGCCTCCAGCGGGTGGGCGCACTCGACGTGCTCCACGCCGGCGGCCAGGCCCACCATCTCCGTGATGCGGGCCCGAGGGTCTGCGCCGGTGAAGTACTGGCTCACCCGGCGGTGCAAATCGGTGGCGGTCCCGACGTAGAGCACCTCGGCACCGGGGCCGCGGAAGAGGTAGACGCCGGGGCGGCGCGGAAGTGACTCGGCCAGAGCCCGTTTCGCG
This sequence comes from uncultured Mycobacterium sp., assembly GCA_964466565.1. Taxonomy (GTDB): domain Bacteria; phylum Actinomycetota; class Actinomycetes; order Mycobacteriales; family Mycobacteriaceae; genus Mycobacterium. Next base: position 2,727 of record CAYXOM010000297.1, on the reverse strand, counting down.
CGGTGGGCGGCGGGAACCGCGCGCCGGTGTGATTCCAGGTCGCCCAGGGTCCGGACCCCCTGGTTGCCGACCCGCCCGATCAGCGCGTGCAGGACGTCGGCGCACGCGCGGGCGTCGTCGAGAGCGCGGTGGGTGGGCTGGGTGGCCGTCCCGAACAGCCGGGCGAGCGCGCCGAGTCGGACGCTCGGTGCCTCCTCCCGGGTCAGTACCCGGCGCGCCAGCCGCACCGTGCACAGCACCGGTGGCCGGGGCCAGGCGATGTCGGCGCGGCGGGCGGCGGCGCGCAGGAACCCGACGTCGAATCCGGCGTTGTGGGCCACCAGCACGGCCCCGCGCGCGAACTCCAGGAACATCGGCAGCACCGCTGAGATCGTCGGTGCGTCGCGCACCATCGCCGTGGTGATCCCGGTGAGTTCGACGATCTGGGGCGGGATGGTCCGCTGCGGGTCGACCAGCGTGGCGAACTCGCCGATCACCTCCCCGCCGCGGACCTTCACCGCGCCGATCTCGGTGATCACGTCGAAGGCGCCGTCCGGACCCGGCCGGGCGCGCCCGCCGGTGGTTTCCAGGTCGACCACGACGAAGGTGGTCCGGGCGAGGGTGACCTCGGCAGCCGGGTCGTCGTCGGCGAAGCTCAGCTGCGTGGCGGTCGGCGGGCCGGGCACGGTCTGCAGACCGTAGGGGAGCCGACCGACAGGCCCGCGGAACCTGTCGGTGGGTTCGGTTAGCGTCGCACCCGGGCGTCCGCGTGGACGGAACCCGGAGAGGCCGAATCGTGAGAGGTCTCTGAGAAGTGAAGGGAGCGGGACATGCCGCACGAGGCGGGCACGGACGGCGATCCGGACGAGGCGGGCGCGGCCGACGCCGAGGGGCCGGTGCGGCCGGCAGGTTCGGTGGTGATCGACTGCGACGGGTGCGCGGTGCGCGGACACGGTTGTTCGGACTGCGTGGTCAGTGTCCTGCTGGGCCCGCCGGAGTGTTTGCTGGCCGAGGAGCGCACGGCACTCGAGGTGCTCGCCGAGGCCGGCCTGGCGCCCAGGCTGCGGTTGGTCCCGATCCGGCGGGAGGGGCGGGGTCTGGCCTGTTAGACCAGCTCAGAGCAAGTCCGGGTGTCCCGGGTAAGTGGCTGGTGTGACGGAGGAGACATCTGGGGCAGTGCGTTGCGGTGGACAAAGCCGTGGCCGTTTCGTAACCTTCCTGAGACCTAACGCCGTCCGGCGAGTACGCGGCTGTCCCCGAGCGGATCCGCCGCCCCCGCCAGCAGCCCCGAGGATGCCCTAGCCGTGAAGCGTCACCGCATATCGTTCGTCGAATTCGTCCGAAAGCCCCTGGTGGCCGCCGGTGCCGGCCTGGTTCTGCTCGGCGGGGCGCTGACCGCGCCGGTCCAGGCCGACCCGGCCCAGGACGCGCTGGCCCAGCTCACCGAGTTGTCCCGGCAGGTCGAGCAGTTGACGGAGTCGATGCACGCCGCGCAACTCGACCTCGACACCAAGGTCGGTGCCCAGACCGCCGCCGAGGCCCGGCACGCGGCCGACCTGGCCGCGCTCGATGCCGCCCGGTCTCAAGTCGTGTCCTATCAGGGCGCGGTAGACCGGTTCGCCGCGGCGTCCTACGTCGGCGGGCGCCCCGACGGGCTCAACGCGGTGTTGACCGCGCCCGCCCCGCAGGATCTGATCGAGAAGATGTCGGTCCAGAGCGTGATGGCCGCCGAGATGGCCGCCCGGATGGAGGGCTTCCGGCGGATCAGCGACGAGGCGTCCGCCATCGAGGCCGCTTCGGCGACCTCGGCCGCCGAGGCCAAGTCCGCGGCCGACGCGGCCGCGGCGGTGCGCGCCGACCTGCAGCGCAAGCAGTCCGAGCTGCAGGTGCAGATCGCCGCGGTCAAGGCGCGCTACGAGTCGCTCACGGCGGCCCAGCGCGCCGCCCTGGCCGGGCCGGTCGGCCCGCCCCCGGCCGCGCCGCCCGCGCCGCCGGTGGAGATCGCGGCCCTGGCCGCCCGGCCGATGCCCGGGCCCGGAACCGGGGCCGGCGCCGCGGCTGCCCAGGCCGCCCTCACCCGGGTCGGCGCCCCCTACGCCTGGGGCGGCAACGGGCCCAATGCCTTCGACTGCTCGGGACTGGTGACCTGGGCCTTCCGCCAGGCCGGCATGTCGCTGCCGCGGTCGAGTCACGCGCTGGCCGCGGCCGGTCAGCCGGTCTCGCTGGACCAGATCCAGCCCGGTGACGTGGTCGCCCAGTACTCCGACGCCTCGCACGTGGGCATCTACATCGGCAACGGGATGATGGTCCATGCCTCCACCTACGGCATCCCGGTCCGGGTCGAGTCGATCCACAACGCCCCGATCTACAACGTCCGCCGGTTCTGAGCGGCCCGCGCGGCGCCGGCGGTTGCCCGCGGCGCTGCTCGCCGGGGCCCTGGTGGCCGAACTGCTGGCCGCCTCGGCGGTGATCGCCGCGCCGAAGACCCCTGTCGCCGACACCTCCGCCGCGGCCGTGGCCCGCAGTGCGCGGCCGGTCAACCTCGCCGGGGCCGACGGCGCGGCGCTGCTGCGGCGGGTCGACGCCGCAATGGGGTCCGCGATCGCCGACGTCGAGCGGTTCTGGGACGCGGACTGGCCGGCCGAGATCGTGGTGGTCGCCACCGACACCGCGGCCCGGTTCGCCGAACAGGCGGACCTCGACCGCGGGCACCGCTGGGACGACATCGCCGCGGTGGCCGTCGCCGAC
>CAYXOM010000296.1:0-2099 GCA_964466565.1 uncultured Mycobacterium sp. | reverse complement strand
TCCCCCCTCCCCCCCCCGGCCAGCACGACCCCGCCAAGTCCGGCGGCCGCCATCGCGGTGAGCATTCGCGGGGTGTTGCCCAGCAGTGCACCGACGTGCAGGGGACGGTCCAGGTCGGCCATCGCGATCAGCGCCGCTGCCGTCCGTGACGCCTCGTCGAGGTGCTCGTCCCAGGTCCACACCCGGTCGTCGTGCTTGACCGCGGAAGCTCGGTCGCCGAGTCGTTCCCGCAGCATGCCCTGGACGGTGTCGGCCACCTCAGGGGTCCTGCCTGCCGCCCAGGATCATCACCAGGTCGCGGATCGGCGCACGCACCTCCCGGCCCTGGCCCACCGCGAAGTCGGCGTCGGTGGCCACCAGTCGCAGCCCCCGGACCCGCCCGGCGGGCTGCATCGGAAATCTCATGCGCCACAAGTGATCTGCCACCTCGGCGGCCGCGCGGGTGGGCATCGGCCGATCGATGCCCAACGGCACGGTGATGTCCTGGCCGTGCACCAGGATGTCCATCAACGGATCAAGCGCCGTGGTCCCGGGAATCTTCTTGCGGGAACCGGCCATCCCCGCCAGGGCGGCGACGATCTGCTCCTGCGAGCGGCTGTCACTCACCGCGAGCCGGCTGATCATCGGATCGAAGCGGAATCCCGACCGCAGCGCCTCGGCGAGGACGCGGGGCGCCGACATGTGCGAGTGGGTGAGGTGCGCGGCGACGTCGCGCACCCGCCAGCCCTCGCACAGCGAGGGCACCTCCCACTGCTGGGCGCTCAGACCGGCGAGCAGAGCGGCGAGATCGGCGCGCTCGGCATCGACGAACGACCAGATCTGCTCGGTGTCCACGGCGTGGTGCGGGTCGCTAGTCGTCGTCCATCGAGCCGGGAGTGGTCTTGGACACCTGGACAAGGAACTCGTAGTTGTTCTTGGTCTTGCGAAGCTGGCTCATCAGCAGGTCGATCGCCTGGTGGGAGTCCAGGCCGGAGAGCACGCGTCGCAGCTTGTGCACGACGGCGAACTCGTCAGGCGAGAGCAGTAACTCGTCCTTGCGGGTGCCCGAGGGGTTGACGTCGACGGCCGGGAACACCCGGCGCTCGGCGATCTTGCGGTCCAGCTTGAGCTCGGCGTTGCCGGTGCCCTTGAACTCCTCGAAGATCACCGTGTCGCCGGTCGAGCCGGTCTCGACCATCGCGGTGGCGATGATGGTCAGCGAGCCGCCGTGCTCGATGTTGCGGGCCGCACCCAGGAACCGCTTGGGCGGGTAGAGGGCGGTGGAGTCCACGCCGCCGGACAGGATGCGTCCTGACGCCGGGGATGCGTTGTTGTAGGCGCGGCCCAGGCGGGTGATCGAGTCGAGCAGCACCACGACGTCCCTACCCTGCTCCACCAGCCGCTTGGCCCGTTCGATGGCCAGCTCGGCGGCCTGGGTGTGATCCGACGGCGGCCGGTCGAAGGTCGAGGCGATCACTTCGCCCTTGACCGAGCGCTGCATGTCGGTGACCTCTTCGGGCCGCTCGTCGACCAGCACCACCATCAGGTGGCACTCCGGGTTGTTCTTGGTGATCGCGTTGGCGATGTCCTGCATGATCGTCGTCTTGCCGGCCTTGGGCGGCGACACGATGAGGGCGCGCTGCCCCTTGCCGATCGGCATGATCAGGTCGATGACGCGGGTCGTCAGCTTCTCGGTGGTGGTCTCCAGCCGCAGCCGCTGGTTGGGGTAGAGCGGAGTGAGCTTGCCGAACTCGGGCCGGTCCCGGGCCGCCTCCACCGGGCCGCCGTTGACGCTGTCCAGCCGAACCAGCGGGTTGAACTTCTGCCGCGAGTTCTGCTGCCCGCCGCCGCCCTCGCCCTCGCGGGGCACCCGGACCGCACCGGTGACCGCGTCGCCGCGGCGCAGGCCGTTCTTGCGGACCATGTTCATCGACACGTAGACGTCGTTGGGTCCGGCCAGGTAGCCGGAGGTGCGCACGAAGGCGTAGTTGTCGAGCACGTCGAGAATCCCGGCCACCGGCTGTACCACGTCGTCCTCGCGCAGTTCGGTGTCGGCGCCCTCGCCGCCGCCGCGTTCGCCGCGGCGGCGCCGGTCACGGAAGCGACGGCCGCGGCGGCCG
>CAYXOM010000295.1:0-1885 GCA_964466565.1 uncultured Mycobacterium sp. | reverse complement strand
CGCGCTGGTCGGTGCGGACGTGGTGGTCAGCTGCACCGGCGCCGTGCGGCCGGTGGTGTCGCTGGCTGACGTGCACCACGCGCTGGCCGCGGCCCGGCGCGACGAGGGCGCCGAGCCGATGGTGCTGTGCGATCTGGGCATGCCGCGCGACGTGGATCCGGCGGTGGCCGGGCTGCCCGGGGTCTGCGTGGTCGACATGGAAAGGGTCCAGCGCGAGCCGTCGGCCCGGGCGGCTGCCGCCGACGCCGACGCGGCCCGCCGGATCGTGGCCGCCGAGGTGGCCGACTATCTGGCCGGCCAGCGGATGGCCGAGGTGGCCCCGACGGTGACCGCGCTGCGCCAGCGGGCCTTCGATCTCGTCGACGCCGAACTGCTGCGCCTGGACCACCGGCTGCCCGGCCTCGACGACGCCCAGCGCGACGAGGTGGCGCGCACCGTTCGCCGGGTCGTCGACAAGCTGCTGCACGCCCCCACCGTTCGGGTCAAGCAACTCGCCGGCGCACCCGGCGGGAACGCCTACGCCGAGGCGCTGCGCGAACTGTTCGAGCTGGATCCGCACGCGGTAGACGCCGTCGCCGCCGGCGAGATCCCGCTCCCGGTGATCGAACCCGGGCCAGACGGCGCCGGGTAGGGCACCTTTGGCCGCCAGCCACGGTCCGGTCATCCGGCTCGGGACCCGGGGCAGCCTGCTGGCCACCACGCAGGCCGGGGCCGTCCGGGACGCCCTCGCCGGCCGCGGACACGCCGCCGAACTGGTGGTCGTCGCCACCGAGGGCGACCGGTCGGACCGGCCGATCGCCGAACTCGGGGTGGGGGTGTTCACCGCGGCGCTGCGTGAGGCGGTCGCCGACGGGCGGGTCGACCTGGCCGTGCACTCCTACAAGGACCTGCCGACCGCCCCCGACGGCCGGCTGGTGATCGCCGCCGTTCCGCCACGCCAGGACGCGCGGGACGCGCTGGTGGCCCGCGACGGCCTGGTGCTGGGCGAGTTGCCGGCGGGTTCGGTGATCGGCACCTCCTCGGTCCGCCGGGCGGCACAGCTTAGGGCACTGGGTCTCGGTTTGGAAATCCGGCCCCTGCGAGGCAACCTGGATAGCAGGTTGAACAGGGTGAGCAACGGTGATCTCGACGCCGTCGTGGTGGCCCGGGCGGGTCTGGCCCGGCTGGGCCGGCTCGGCGACGTCACCGAGACCCTCGAACCGGTGCAGATGCTTCCGGCACCGGCTCAGGGCGCGCTGGCGGTCGAGTGCCGCTCGGCCGACACCGCGCTCGCGGCGTTGCTGGGCGAGTTGGACGACCCCGACACCCGCGCCGCGGTCACCGCGGAGCGAACCCTGCTCGCCGAACTGGAGGCGGGTTGCTCCGCACCGGTGGGCGCGATCGCCGAGGTGGTCGAATCCATCGATGAGGACGGCCGGGTCTTCGAGGAACTGTCGCTGCGCGCCTGCGTGGCGGCGGTGGACGGGTCCGACGTGATCCGTGCGTCCGGGATCGGCATCCCCGGCCGGCCCGCAGAGCTGGGGCTCTCGGTCGCCGCGGAGCTGTTCGAACTCGGTGCGCGCGAGGTGATGCGGGCAGGTGGAGAGCGGGAGGATCGGCGATGAGCGCGGTGGATCGGAGCGAGCAGTGACTTCTCACCGACGCAAGGTGGCGCCCGGGCGGATCATGTTCGTCGGCTCCGGCCCCGGTGACCCAGGCCTGCTGACCGCCCGGGCCCGTGGCGTCCTGGCCGGGGCCGCGCTGGTGCTCGTCGACCCCGACGTCCCGCCGGCGGTACTCGAGGTGATCGGCGCCGACCTGCCGCCCGCGGTCGGACCGGCGCGGGCCGGTGCCGAGGCGAACCCGGCCGGATCGATCGAACCCCCGGTGCTCAGCGTCGGTCCCG
>CAYXOM010000294.1:0-2342 GCA_964466565.1 uncultured Mycobacterium sp. | reverse complement strand
GGGCGCCGCAGGTCTCCACCGAGGTGCTCACCGCGGCGCGCCCGCCGACGCCGGCGCGGCCGGTGGCGCCGGTGACGCCCACGCCGACGCTAACGCCTACGCCGACGCTGCCGCCGGACGCGGCGCCGACCCGGATGCGCCCCGCCCCGCCGCGCGGCGGCGGGACCGCCACCTCCAGCCTGGCCACCTCGATGCTGAAGATCCTGCGCCCGGGGTCCGGCGCGCCGCCGCCGGGTTCGCTGACCATCGGCCGCGCGACCGACAACGACATCGTGATCCCCGACGTGCTGGCCTCCCGACACCACGCGACGCTGATCCCGACGCCGGCCGGCACCGAGATCACCGACAACCGCAGCATCAACGGCACGTTCGTCAACGGAGCCCGGGTGGACGCGGCACTGCTGGCCGAGAGCGACGTCGTTACGATCGGCAACGTCGACCTGGTGTTCACCGGCGGGGCGCTGATGCGGCGCACCGAGACCGCGGCGGCCACCGCCACCGGCGGGCTCGACGTGCGCTCGGTGACCTGGGTGGTCGAGAACGACAAGATGCTGCTGGACAGCATCTCGCTGACCGCGCGGCCCGGCACGCTGACCGCGATGATCGGCCCGTCCGGGGCGGGCAAGTCCACCCTGGCGCGGCTGATCGCCGGATACACCCACCCGACGAGCGGGACGGTCAGTTTCGAGGGCCACAACGTCCACGCCGAGTACGCCTCGCTGCGCTCTCGGATCGGGATGGTGCCCCAGGACGACGTGGTGCACGGTCAGCTGACGGTGAACCAGGCGCTGATGTACGCCGCGGAGTTGCGGCTGCCGCCGGACACGACCGCCGCCGACCGCCAGCAGGTGGTGGCCGAGGTACTGGCCGAACTCGAGATGACCCAGCACGCCGACACCCGGGTGGACAGGCTCTCCGGCGGGCAGCGCAAGCGCGCCTCGGTGGCCCTGGAACTGCTGACCGGGCCGTCGCTGCTGATCCTCGACGAGCCGACCTCCGGGCTGGACCCGGCCCTGGACCGCCAGGTGATGACGATGCTGCGCCAGCTCGCCGACGCCGGCCGGGTGGTGCTGGTGGTCACGCACTCACTGACCTACCTCGACGTCTGCGACCAGGTGCTGCTGCTCGCCCCGGGCGGCAAGACCGCGTTCTGCGGGCCGCCGGACCGGATCGGCCCGGCCATGGGAACGACCAACTGGGCCGACATCTTCTCGACGGTGGCCGCCGACCCGCAGGGCGCCAACGACCGCTACCTGGCGTTGACCGGGCCGCCGCCGCCACCACCGCCGGCGGAGGCCCCGTCGGAGATCGGCGAGCCGGTGCACACCAGCCTGGCCCGGCAGTTCTCCACGATCGTGCGCCGACAGACCCGGCTGATCATCTCCGACCGCGGCTACTTCCTCTTCCTGGCGTTGCTGCCGTTCATCATGGGTGTGCTGTCGCTGGCGGTTCCCGGCGACGTCGGCTTCGGCATCCCCGACCCGATGAGCAACGCGCCCAACGAACCGGGGCAGATCCTGGTCCTGCTCAACGTCGGCGCCATCTTCATGGGAACCGCGCTGACCATCCGCGACCTGATCGGCGAGCGGGCGATCTTCCGGCGTGAGCAGGCGGTCGGGCTCTCGACGACGGCGTACCTGCTGGCGAAGGTATGCGTGTACACGGTGTTCGCGGTGGTGCAGGCGGCGATCGTGACCGCGATCGTGCTGTGGGGCAAGGGCGCGCCGACGCAGGGCGCGGCGGCGCTGGGCAGCCCCGGACTGGAATTGTTCGTCACCATCGCCGCCACGTGCGTGGCGTCGGCCAACCTGGGCCTGCTGCTCTCGGCGCTGGCCCGCACCAGCGAGCAGATCATGCCGCTGCTGGTAGTGGCGATCATGAGCCAGCTGGTGTTCTCCGGCGGGATGATCCCGGTGACCGACCGGCTGGTACTCGACCAGCTGTCCTGGTTGACGCCGGCCCGGTGGGGTTTCGCCGCTTCGGCGGCCACGGTGGATCTGGTCACCCTGGTGCCCGGGCCGCTGACGCCGAAGGACCGGCGGTGGGAGCACACCGCGTCGGTGTGGTGGTTCGACATGGCGATGCTGGGCGTACTCAGCATTGCGTACCTGCTGCTGGTGCGATGGCGGATCCGGCTGCCGGTGGCCCGTTAGCGGCCGCGTTGCGTCGCCGTTCGGCCAGGACCCGCTCACGGCGGTCGTCTCTCCGGGTACGCCGCCGCTGCGGCATCATGACACCGCGTCTGGGCGAATGATTGAGCCGCGCAGGCAGATCGAGTGTTCCCGTCGGGCGGCTCAGAGCGGGAATCAACAGTGCGCTTCCCGGCTCGGTGCGGTAGGTGT
>CAYXOM010000293.1:0-2426 GCA_964466565.1 uncultured Mycobacterium sp. | reverse complement strand
TCAGTGTCGGGCCGGGCGACGACGCCGCGGTGGTCGCCGCGCCGGACGGCCGCGTGGTGGTCACCACCGACATGCTCGTCGAGGACCGCCACTTCCGGCTGGACTGGTCGGTCCCGCATGACGTGGGCCGCAAGGCGATCGCCGCGAACGCTGCCGACATCGAGGCGATGGGCGCGCGCCCGACGGCCTTCGTGGTGGCCTTCGGGGCCCCGCCGGACACCGATGTCGCGGCGGTGAGCGCTCTGGCCGACGGCATGTGGCACGAAGCAGCCCTGGCCGGCGGCGGGATCGTGGGCGGGGACATGGTGGCCAGCCAACGGTGGGTGGTTGCGGTCACCGCGCTGGGCGACCTCGGCGGCCGACCGCCGGTCCTGCGCAGCGGAGCACGGGCCGGTTCGGTGATCGCCGTGGCCGGTGAACTGGGCCGCGCCGCAACCGGATTGGCCCTGCGCGGCGCAGGGGTAGAGGGCTTCGTCGAGATGGCCGGTCTCCAGAGCGTCCCCAGGCCGCCCTACGGGCAGGGCCGTCTCGCCGCCGAGGCCGGCGCGCAGGCCCTCACCGACGTATCCGACGGGTTGCTCGCGGACCTGGGGCATCTCGCCTCGGCTTCGGGGGTCGTGTTCGCCATCTCCTCGGAGGCGCTTCGCGGCGACGTCGACGCGGTGACCGCCGCCGCCACGGCAGCCGGTCGCGATCCCTGGCAGTTGGTCCTCACCGGGGGTGAGGACCACGCACTGGCGGGTTGTTTCCCCGGGTCGCCGCCGGCCGGTTGGCGGGTGATCGGCACGGTCGGGGCCGGCGAGGCGGGGGTGCTCGTCGACGGTGCACCCTGGTCGGGGCGCACCGGTTGGCAGTCCTTCGACTGATCACCGGCGTTAAGTTCGCTGTCGTGACGGCACGCCCGCTGACCGAACTGGTCGAACCCGGTTGGTCGCAGGCCCTTGCCCCCGTCGCCGATCAGGTCGCCCGGATGGGGGAGTTCCTGCGCGCCGAGATCGCCGCCGGGCACCGGTATCTCCCGGCCGGGCCGGATGTGCTGCGTGCCTTCACCTTCCCGTTCGACGATGTCCGGGTGCTGATCGTCGGCCAGGATCCCTACCCGACACCCGGTCACGCGACCGGACTGAGTTTCTCGGTGGCCGGCGGGGTTCACCCGCTGCCGCGCAGCTTGGCCAACATCTTCACCGAGTACGTCGCCGACCTCGGCTATCCGCCGCCGTCGGACGGCGACCTCACCCCGTGGGCGCAGCGCGGAGTCATGCTGCTCAACCGGGTGCTGACTGTCCGGCCCGGCCTACCGGCGTCGCATCGTGGAAAGGGCTGGGAGCAGGTGACCGAATGCGCGATCCGTGCCCTCGCCGGCCGACCGGTTCCGCTGGTGGCGATCCTGTGGGGCCGGGACGCCGCGACGGCCCGGCCACTGCTCGCGTCGGCGAACTGTGCCGCGATTGAGTCACCGCACCCGTCGCCGCTGTCGGCGGGCCGGGGTTTCTTCGGTTCGCGGCCGTTCAGCCGAGCCAACGGAATGCTGGCCGCGATGGGCGCCGAACCGGTCGACTGGCGGCTGTCCGGCGGGAAGCTCAGCCGCGGCTGACCTTGCCGCCCTTCAGGCAGGAGGCGCACACGTTGACCCGCTGCTTGTTGCCGCCGGGGCGGGTCACCGCGTGCACGGTCTGGATGTTGGGGTTCCAGCGCCGGTTGGTCCGGCGGTGGGAGTGCGACACCGACTTGCCGAAGCCGGGGCCCTTTCCGCAGACGTCGCACACGGCTGCCATGGTCGCACTCCTCAGATTGATCGCGGGGTCAGGCTGAACGTGGGGCCGACGGCCGCGATGCGGGTGGCCTCATGGAAGGATACCGCCGCGCCGAACCCAACGCCAAAACACCCACCCGGGGCTGGTCAGCCCCCAGCCACCGGCTGTTGGGCGCGGTGGAAACCCGCCGTCGTCGGTGCTGGTTAGGCTGACGCCGACAGCGCGACCGCAGGGAGGTGCCGATGCCGGAGCGGCGGCTGGACTCCTCAGCCCTGCTGGAATGGGCCGACGCCGCCGTGGACGGACTGGTGGCGCACGCCGAGGAGATCAACCGGCTCAACGTCTTCCCGGTGGCCGACGCCGACACCGGCACCAACATGCTGTTCACGATGCGCGCCGCGCTGGCCGAGGCGGTCTCGGCGGGCCGGGGTGACCCCGCCGAGGTGGCGGCGGCGCTGGCCCGCGGCGCGGTGGCGGGGGCCCGCGGCAACTCCGGGGTGATCCTCTCGCAGATCCTGACCGCGCTCGCCGATGTCACAGCCGGGGTGTCCGCCGAGACGGACCTGGCCGACATCGACGTCGCGGTGCTGGCCGGCGCATTGCGCCACGGGGTTGCACTGGTGGTCGCCGCCATGGGCGACCGGGAGGTGCCCGGGACGGTGGTGAGCGTGC
>CAYXOM010000292.1:0-5139 GCA_964466565.1 uncultured Mycobacterium sp. | reverse complement strand
TCCTGGCAGGGCTGGGAGGAGTTGTTCGGCCTGGCGACCTTCATCGGCGTGAGCCGGCCCGGTTACGAGCTCACCGGCGACCACCTCGCCGGGCGGCTCGGTGAGGACGTCCTGCGGCTGGTCGAGGGGCCCGCACTGGCGATCTCCTCGTCGGACTGCCGCACCCGGGCCGCCGACGGCCGGCCGATCTGGTACCTGGTGCCCGACGGGGTGGTGCAGTACGTCGCCAAGCGCGGGCTCTACCGCTCACCTGCCCGCCAGCCCGTCACGCCCCGGGAGAAGACTCCGTGACCGTGCCGGCGGAGTCGGTGGCGATGGCGACCGTCGCGGCCCGGGCGGCGGCGTCGAAGCTGGCCTCCGACGTGGTCGTCATCGACGTCTCCGATCAGCTGGTCATCACCGACTGCTTCGTGATCGCCTCGGCCGCCAACGAGCGCCAGGTCGGTGCCATCGTCGACGAGGTCGAGGAGAGAATGCGCCTGGCCGGGCACAAACCCGCCCGCCGGGAGGGGGCCCGCGAGGGGCGCTGGGTCCTGCTGGACTACGTCGACATCGTCGTGCACGTCCAACACGCCGAGGAGCGCGACTTCTACGCCCTCGACCGGTTGTGGCGGGATTGCCCGGTCGTCGAGATCGACCTCGACGGGAACGGTTCGCCGGACCTTCCGGAAGTCGGGGCGCCGTGATGCGGGCGCGCCGGCTGGTGATGCTGCGCCACGGCCAGACCGCGTTCAACGCCGGCAGTCGCATGCAGGGCCAACTCGACACCGAACTGACCGATCTGGGCCGCGCCCAGGCGGTCGCTGCCGCCGAGGTGCTGGCCAACCGCCAGCCGCTGCTGATCGTCTCCTCCGACCTGCGCCGCGCCCGCGACACCGCCGTGGCCCTCGGCGAGCGCAGCGGTACACCGGTCCGGGTGGACCCCCGGCTGCGCGAGACCCACCTCGGCGACTGGCAGGGACTCACCCACGCCCAGGTCGACCAGGCCGTGCCCGGAGCACGCGTGGCCTGGCGCGACGACGCCACCTGGGCGCCACACGGCGGCGAGAGCCGGGTCGACGTGGCCGAGCGCAGCGCGCCGCTGGTGGCCGAGATCTACCGCAACGAGCCGGAATGGGGGGCCGACGACTGCGATCGGCCCGTGGTCCTGGTCGCGCACGGCGGGCTGATCGCCGCGCTGACCGCGGAGCTGCTCGGCTTCCCGGTACAGAGCTGGCCGGCGCTCGGCGGGATGGGGAACGCCAGCTGGACCCAGCTTTCCGGGCACGGACCCGCCGGCGCGGACTTCGCCGGGTTGCGCTGGCGCCTGGATGTCTGGAACGCCTCCGCGCAGGTGGCCAACGATGTCCTCTGAGTCGCGCCGGACGCTGCTCGTGTTCGCCGATTCGCTGTCGTATTACGGTCCGCAGGGCGGTCTGCCCGCCGACCATCCGCAGATCTGGCCCAATATCGTCGCCGCGCAGCTCGGCTGGGACTGCGAGCTGATCGGGCGCATCGGTTGGACCTGCCGCGACGTGTGGTGGGCGGCGACCGGGGACCCGCGGGTCTGGGCCGCGCTGCCCCGGGCGGGCGCGGTGATCTTCGCGACGAGCGGGATGGACTCCCTGCCCTCCCCGTTGCCCACCGCCCTGCGCGAGTCCATCCGCTACCTGCGCCCGGACTGGCTGCGCCGCCGGGTCCGGGACGGTTACGGATGGCTGCAGCCCCGGCTTTCGCCGGTGTCGCGATCGGCGCTGCCGCCGCAGCTGACGGTCGAATACCTGGAGAAGACCCGCGGCGCCATCGACTTCAACCGCCCTGGCATCCCCGTCGTCGCCTGTCTGCCCTCGGTGCATATCGCCCCCAGCTACGGGATGGCCCATCACGGCCGGACACCGACGGCGGCCGCTGTCACCGATTGGTCCGCGCGCCTGCGGATTCCGCTGGTGGACCTGAAGCAGGCGGTGGCCGAGCAGGTCCTCGGCGGGCGCGGCAACCCCGACGGGATTCACTGGAACTTCGAGGCCCACCGGGCCGTCGCGGAGTTGATGCTCAAGGCGCTCGCCGAGGCAGGCGTACCCACCGGGGGGGACTGAGCGGGTGCCGGTGGTCGTGGTCACCGACTCCGCGGCCCGGCTGCCGGCCGAACAGCGGGAGCAATGGGGCATCCGGGTGGTCCCGTTGCACATCCTGCTCGACGGCGCCGATCTGCGCGACGGAGTCGATCCGTTGCCGGCGGATCTCTACACGCGCGCCGAGGTCAGCACCGCCGGCGCCAGTCCGGCCGAGCTCGCCGCCGCCTACCGGTCGGCACTGGCCGACAGCGCCGGCGACGGTGTGGTGGCGGTGCACCTGTCCGGCGCGCTGTCGAGCACCCTGGGCTCGGCCCGGCACGCCGCCGACGGCTTCGCCGGCGCGGTGCGGGTCGTCGACTCCGGGTCGGCGGCGATGGGCACCGGGTTCGTCGCACTTGCCGCTGCCCGCGGCGCGCGCGGCGGTGCCGATCTGGATTCGGTTTCGGCGACCGCGAGCGCGACCGCCGAGTCAGTACACGCGTTCATCGTCGTATCGCGTCTGGACAACCTGCGCCGCAGTGGCCGGATCACCGCGGCCGCGTCCTGGCTGGGAACCGCTCTGGCGCTCAAACCGCTGTTGCGCCTCGAGCACGGTGCGCTGGTTCCGGTGGCGCGGGTGCGAACCATGTCCAAGGCCCTGGCCGCCATGGTCGAGCAGGTCCTCGAGGTGGTGGGGGAGCGCCGCGCGTCACTGGCAGTTCACCACGTCGACAACCCCGACGGAGCCGCCGATCTGGCGGCCACGCTGGCTGCCGCGCTGCCGGCCTGCGGGGCGCCGGTGATCACCGACCTCGGACCCGTGCTGGGCGTGCACCTGGGAGCCGGTGCGCTCGGGGTGGTGGCGAGCCTGGCGGGATGAGTGGGATGAGTCAGCGCGCGGCGAACCGTCCGGCGACCGGCGGGAGGTCCTTCAGCGTCACGATGCCCGGTGGAGCGGCCACCACAGCGGGCACGGCATTGGTCACCGGCATCGCGGTATAGATCATCCCCAGTCCCATGAACCCGGGTTCGGCCCAGTTCCGCGGCGGCAGGCAGTGCAGCACCGTGCGCATGTTGGGCACCCCGAAGACCTGGATGACGTGGCCGTGCTCGAGCGGTTTGGGCGGGGTCACGTGGCTGCCCATGATCCAGTTGAAGCCGACGCTGACCACATTGCGATCGCCCACCCAGCCGCGGTGATACCCCATCACCCCGCCGACGGTGCCGGCCGGGATCGTCATGAATCCCAGGTCGGAATCTCCGGTCGCGGTGGTGAATTCGACGTCGAAGGTCATCCGGTCCAGCTCCGCGCCGATCGCGTCGGCCATCATCGCCGCCGACTCGGCGAACACCTCGCTCTCGCGGCGCACGGACTCGGCCAACCCGGGTGTGTCGGGGTCGCGGGAGAAACCCATCGCGGTCTGGGTTCCGGCCGACTGGTAGGTGGAGCAGTCCACCGACTCGGTGATCCGGATCTCGTCGACGCGCTGACAGGCGCCGGAGAGCACCATGGCGACCATGTTCGTCATGCCGGGATGGGCGCCGTTGCCGAAAATGCTGGAATGACCCTTCTCGCAGGCACTTCGGATCCGTTGCAGGTCGGCGGGCGACTGCTTGCCGCCGGTGATCCAGGCCGCCGAGGTGCACACGTTGACGCCGTTTTCCAGCAGCCGTTCGAGGTCGTCGACGCTCGGCCACAGCGGGTTGTAACAGCACGCGTCGGGCTTGGCAGCCAGCAGTGCGTCGACGTCGTCGGTCGCGGTGACACCGGTGGGTGCCGGCCACCCGGAGAGCTCCGCGGCATCCACGCCCACCTTGTCGGCGCCGTGCGCGTAGACACCGACCAGCTCCATGTCCGGGCGGCCGATGATCGCGTGCAGCGATCTGCGGCCGATGTTGCCGGTGGTCCACTGGATCACCCGGAAGGGACGGTCACGGCCGGGTTTCGCGGTGTCGGCGGCGGTCATGGGCAATAAGGGTATGGGGTGCAGTGCACAGATCGGCACCGATCCACAGGCCGATCCTCGCCGGGTCGGCGGGGGCGGTGGGCCGTCACCGCCCGTCCCTACCGTCGGAGCATGACCACTCCGGCGCCGCGATCCCCACTTGACCGGCTCACCCGCCCGGGGACCGGCCGGCGGCCGGCCTGGGAACAGGACGACGACGACGACGAGGCCGCGCGGAACGGGGACGGCGAGGCCGAAGCCGGTCTCGATGCCGGCTGGGTCCCGCAACCCGTGCGCGAGGGCCGGTGGTGGGAGGCCGTCCGGGCCGATCCCGGCCGGGCGGGTGCGCTGGCCATCGCCGCGGTCGCCGCACTGGCGGTACTCATCACGGTCTTCACCCTGGCCCGTGCGCAGAGTCCGCCGGTGGCCACCGCCGCCCTGCCGCCGGTGGAGCCGGTTCCGGCCGCACCGGAGCCGACGGGGGATGCCGGCCCGGCGGGCGGGCCGGTGGTGGCCAGTGTCGTGGGTTTGGTTGCCCGGCCCGGACTGGTGACCCTGGCGCCGGGTTCCCGGGTGGCCGACGCGGTGGAGGCGGCCGGCGGGGTGCTCCGGGGAGCTGACACCCTGGGGCTGAACCTGGCTCGCCCGGTCGGCGACGGCGAGCAGATCGTCGTGGGCATCGCGGCCCCGGCGGGCCGGCCCGCGACGCTGGGCAGTTCGGTGAGCTCCGGTGCGCAGCCGCCAGCCGGAAACGGCCGGGCCGGTCGACCTCAACACCGCCACCGCCGCCCAGCTCGACGAACTGCCGGGGGTGGGGCCGGTGACCGCGGCCGCGATCGTGGCGTGGCGCGAGGCCAACGGCCGGTTCGCCAGCGTGGAGCAACTCGCAGAGGTCGACGGCATCGGCCCGGCCCGGCTGGAGAGGCTGCGCACCCTGGTGCGGGTGTGAACGACCCGACCGCGGCCCGGTTGGACCTGCGCCTGATGCCCGCGGCCGTGACCGCCTGGGTGGTGACCGCGGCCGCGATCGGCTGGCGGGCGGGCCCAGTCCTGGCTGCATCGTGTGCGGCGGCCGGACTGGCGTGGTGGGTGGCGGCGCGGCGGACGGGCTCGACGCGTATGGTTCGGTCGGCCACCGCCGCGGTGACGGCCGCCGCGGC
>CAYXOM010000291.1:0-4010 GCA_964466565.1 uncultured Mycobacterium sp. | reverse complement strand
CGTCGGCGGCCCCGTGCGGGTCGCCCTGCCGCCGCCGCCCGCCGGCGCGCCCTATGACCGGCTGACGCTGCTGCTCGGCGGCGGCTTCGCCGCCGGCGCCGCCCTCACCGTCGCTCGCCTGCTGGCCGGCCTGACCGGTGTCAGCTCCCCGGCGCAGGCCGGCCTCAGCGCGGCCCTGGGCCTGGTCCTCGGCGGCGTCGTCGTCACCGCCCGCCGCCAGGCACTCACCCGCGCGCTGGCCGACCGGTGGGCCGGTGAGGCGGTGAGTGCCCTGCGGGCGGCCCTGGCCGAGCACCTCTCGGCCCGGCTGCTGGCCACCGCGGCGGGTCCGGAGCCCCGGTGGGCGACAATCGGCGTTGACTGACGACCGCTTCGGCGGGCACGTTAATCTCTTCCTGTACGGCCGCCGGGCCGCCCGCAGGAGCGGCCCGCGTCCGCGGTGACCGACCCGAGGCGGGAGAGACGATGACCTCAGCGACCATCCCCGGTCTGGACAATGCCCCCACCTCGCACGCGGGGCTTCTGACCTGGGTCCGCGAGGTCGCCGAGTTGACCCAGCCCGACCGGGTGGAGTTCGCGGACGGGTCGGCCGAGGAGTACCGGCGGCTGAGCGACCCCGCGACGCCGGACTCCTACCTGGCGCGCTCGGCTCCCTCCGACGTCGCCCGGGTGGAGTCGCGCACGTTCATCTGCTCGGAGCGCGAGGTCGACGCCGGCCCGACCAACAACTGGATGGCGCCGGCGCGGATGCGCGCCACGATGACCGAGTTGTACCGGGGCAGCATGCGCGGCCGGACCATGTACGTGGTCCCGTTCTGCATGGGCCCGATGGGGGCCGACGACCCCAAGCTAGGGGTGGAGATCACCGACTCGGAATACGTCGTGGTCTCCATGCGCACCATGACCCGGATGGGGGCCGCCGCGCTGGACAAGCTCGGTGCCGACGGCTTCTTCGTCAAGGCGCTGCACTCGCTGGGCGCCCCACTGGAGCCCGGGCAGGCCGACGTGGCATGGCCGTGCAACGACACCAAGTACATCTCCCACTTCCCCGAGACCCGCGAGATCTGGAGCTACGGGTCCGGCTACGGCGGCAACGCGCTGCTGGGCAAGAAGTGCTACTCGCTGCGGATCGCCTCGGCGATGGCCCGTGACGAGGGCTGGCTCGCCGAGCACATGCTGATCCTCAAGCTGATCTCGCCGGAGGACAAGGCGTATTACATCGCCGCGGCCTTCCCCTCGGCGTGCGGCAAGACCAACCTGGCGATGATCCAGCCCACCGTCGAGGGCTGGCGGGCCGAAACCCTCGGTGACGACATCGCCTGGATGCGCTTCGGCAAGGACGGCAGGCTCTACGCGGTCAACCCCGAGTTCGGCTTTTTCGGGGTCGCCCCGGGCACCAACTGGCGCTCCAACCCCAACGCGATGAAGACCATCGCCGCCGGCAACACCGTGTTCACCAATGTTGCCCTCACCGACGACGGCGGCGTCTGGTGGGAAGGCCTGGAGGGCGACCCGGCGCACCTGACCGACTGGCTGGGCCGGGACTGGGAACCCGGGGCTGACCATCCGGCCGCGCACCCGAACTCGCGCTACTGCACCCCGATGTCGCAGTGTCCGACGCTGGCCCCCGAGTGGGACGACCCGCAGGGCGTGCCGATCTCGGCGATTCTGTTCGGCGGCCGCCGCAAGACCACGGTCCCGCTGGTCACCCAGGCCCGCGACTGGCAGCACGGGGTGTTCATCGGGGCGACGCTGGGCAGCGAGCAGACCGCGGCGGCCGAGGGAACGGTGGGCGCCGTCCGGCGCGACCCGATGGCGATGTTGCCGTTCCTGGGCTACGACGCCGGCGACTACTGCCAGCACTGGCTGGATCTGGGGAAGAACGCCGACGAGTCCAAGATGCCGAAGGTGTTCTTCGTCAACTGGTTCCGGCGCGGCGGCGACGGCCGGTTCCTGTGGCCGGGCTTCGGGGAGAACAGCCGGGTGCTCAAGTGGATCGTCGAGCGGGTCGAGGGCACCGCCGCGGGGACCTCGACCCCGATCGGGATCGTTCCCGGCGTCGACGACCTCGACCTCAGCGGACTGGACGTCGACGCGGCCGACCTGGCCGAGGCGCTGAGCGTCGACCCCGCCGAGTGGCGCGCGGAGCTGCCCCAGATCGAGGAGTGGTTCGCCTTCCTCGGCCCAACGCTGCCCACCGGCGTCCGCGACGAGTTCGAGGCGCTCAAGAACCGCCTCGACGACGCGCAGACCCGGTAGCCGCATGCAGATCCGCGAGCATGCCGAGGCCACCCCCGACAAGCCCGCCGTCGTCCTCTACCCGTCCGGCGTGACGGTCACCTTCGCCGAGATGGAGGCACGGGCCAACCGGCTGGCGCACCTGTTCCGCCGCCACGGACTGCGCGAGGGCGACGTCGTCGCGATCTTCATGGCGAACAACGAGCATTACCACACGGTGATGTGGGCGGCCCGGCGCAGCGGGCTGTACTACGTGCCGATCAGTACCCATCTGACCGCGGCCGAGGCGGCGTACATCATCGACAACAGCTCCGCCAAGGCCGTCATCGGGTCGGCGGCGCTCGCCCCGGCGCTTGCCGGGCTCGGCGACCACCTGCCCGGCGGGCTCCCGGAGTTGCTGCTCATCGCCGGCGGCGACCTCGAGGGCTGGCGCAACTACCCCGAATGCGCCGCCGACGAACCGGTCACCCCGATCCCCGACGAGATCGAAGGCGATCTGCTGCAGTACTCCTCGGGAACCACCGGCCGGCCCAAGGGCATCCGGCGGGAGCTGACCCACCTGCCGCCGGCGCAGGCGCCCGGGATGCTGAGCGCCCTGGTGTCGTTCTGGGCGAATCCCGACGCGGTGTACCTCAGTCCGGCTCCGCTCTACCACACCGCGCCCTCGATCTGGTCGATGTCCATGCAGGCGGCCGGGATCCCGGTGGTGGTGATGGAGCGCTTCGACGCCGAGGGCGCCCTGGACGCGATCGCCCGCCACCGGGTGACGCACGGTCAGTTCGTGCCGGTGATGTTCACCCGGATGCTCAAGCTGCCCGACGAGGTCCGGGCCGGTTACGACGTGTCCTCGCTGCAGCGGGTCATCCACGCCGCAGCCCCGTGCCCGGTGGAGATCAAGCGCCGGATGATCCAGTGGTGGGGGCCGATCGTCGACGAGTACTACGCCGCCTCCGAGGCGCACGGGTCCACCCTGATCACCGCTGAGGACTGGCTGGCCCACCCGGGTTCGGTGGGCCGGGCGATGGCGGGCGCGATCCACATCCTCGACGAGGAGGGCAACGAGCTGCCCCCCGGCCAGCCGGGGGACGTCTACTTCGAGACCGAGGCGGCCTTCGAGTACCTCAACGACCCGGACAAGACCGCGGCCACGCGCAGCCGGCAGGGCTGGCGAACCGTGGGCGACATCGGCTACCTCGACGACGACGGCTACCTCTATCTCACCGACCGGCGGCACCACATGATCATCTCCGGCGGGGTGAACGTCTACCCGCAGGAGGCCGAGAACACCCTCGTCACCCACCCCAGGGTGATGGACGCCGCGGTGTTCGGCATCCCCGACGAGGAGATGGGCCAGTCGGTCAAGGCCGTGGTCCAACTGGTCGACCCCGGTGAGGCCTCCGAGGAACTGGCCGCCGAACTACTCGAGTGGCTGCGCGGCCGGCTGGCGCACTACAAGTGCCCGCGGTCGATCTCGTTCGAGGCCGCGCTGCCCCGGACCGACACCGGCAAGCTCTACAAGCAGAGTCTGATCAGCCGATACTCGCGGTGATCAGAGCCCGCCGCGGGCCACCAGTTGCGCGGCGATCACGTTGCGCTGGATCTCGTTGGTTCCCTCGCCGACGATCATCAGCGGCGCGTCGCGGAAGTACCGTTCGACGTCGTACTCGGTGGAGTAGCCGTAGCCGCCGTGGATGCGCACCGCGTCCAGGGCGATCTCCATGGCGGCCTCCGAGGCGAACAGCTTGGCCATCCCGGCCTCCATGTCGGCGCGC
>CAYXOM010000290.1:0-5467 GCA_964466565.1 uncultured Mycobacterium sp. | reverse complement strand
CAGCCACTACCGTCTTGAGCCATGCGGGTGGCGATGATGACCCGGGAGTACCCGCCCGAGGTCTACGGGGGGGCCGGGGTGCATGTGACCGAACTGGTCTCCCGGTTGCGCCGGCTGTGCGAGGTCGACGTGCACTGCATGGGCGTGCCGCGACCGGGGGCGTTCGCCCAGCGGCCCGACCGCGCACTAGAGGACGCCAACCCGGCGCTGTCGGTGTTGTCGGCGGATCTGCGGATGGCGCAGGCCGCGGCCGGGGCCGACGTGGTCCACTCCCACACCTGGTACACCGGTATGGCCGGGCATCTGGCCACCCTGCTATCCGGCGTCCCGCACGTGCTGACCGCGCACTCCCTCGAGCCGCGCCGGCCCTGGAAAGCCGAGCAACTCGGCGGCGGCTACCAGGTGTCGCTGTGGGTGGAGCGCACCGCGGTCGGGGCCGCCGACGCGGTGATAGCCGTGAGTTCCGGGATGCGCGAGGACGTGCTGTCGGTCTACCCGGCGTTGGACCCCAGCCGTGTTCACGTGGTGCGCAACGGGATCGACACCGCTGTCTGGCACCCGGCCGAGCCGGCGCAGGAAACTTCGGTGCTCGCCGAACTGGGCGTGGACCCCGGCCGGCCGATGGTGGCCTTCGTCGGGCGGATCACCCGGCAGAAGGGTGTTGCACACCTGGTTGCCGCGGCGCACCGATTCGATCCCGCGGTGCAACTGGTGCTGTGCGCAGGTGCGCCGGACACCCCCGAGATCGCCGAGGAGGTCGGGACTGCGGTCACTGCCCTGGCCGACCGCCGGGACGGCGTGTTCTGGGTCCAGGAGTTCCTGCCGATCCACGAGATCCGGGAAATCCTCTCGGCAGCAACGGCTTTCGTCTGTCCCTCGGTCTACGAACCGCTGGGCATCGTCAATCTTGAGGCGATGGCGTGTGGCACGGCGGTGATCGCCTCGGATGTCGGCGGGATTCCCGAGGTCGTCGAGGACGCGGTGACCGGGACCCTGGTCCACTACGACGCCGCTGATCCGGCCGGATTCGAGCACCGGCTCGCCGACGCGGTCAACACATTGGTCAGCGACCCGGCCGCCGCCGCGGCCTACGGAGCGGCTGGCCGGCAGCGCTGCATCGCGGATTTCTCCTGGGAGAGCGTCGCCGAGCAGACCCTGGAGATCTACCGGAAGGTCTCGTCCTGAGGGCTCAGCTCGTCACGCCCTTGAGTTCGTCGCCGAGGGCGGCGGCCTCATCGGGGGTGAGTTCGACGACCAGCCGTCCGCCGCCCTCCAACGGCACCCGCATCACGATGCCGCGCCCCTCTTTGGTCGCCTCCAGCGGACCGTCGCCGGTCCGTGGCTTCATCGCCGCCATCGAGTGCTCCCTCCAGATCCGAGCAGGGTCCCGTTCCCCGGCAAATTCCGGTGTACTGGGGTGATTCTATGGGGTTCATTGTTCCCCATTCGGCCGTCGGACCCTAAAACCGCCGGTCGGAGGCACCGCGCAGCCCCGCAAATGGTCGTCGACCATCCCGGTGGCCTGCATCAGCGCGTAGGCGGTGGTGGGCCCGACGAAGCGAAAACCCAGGGAGCGCATCCGCCGCGCGAGCGCAGCCGATGCCGGGGTCGCCGACGGTACGTCGGCGACGGCGGCCGGGCGCCGGGGCCGGGCCGGCGGGGCGAACGACCACAGCAACTCCGCCAGTTCCGCGCCGAGGTCCGCGGCGACCCGGGCGTTACCGATCGTGGCCTCGATCTTGGCCCGGTTGCGCACGATGCCCGGGTCATTCATCAGCCGCGCGACGTCGGCGGCGGCGTATCCGGCCACGATCTCGGCATCGAAGGAGTCGAAGGCCCGGCGGAAGTTCTCCCGCTTGCGCAGGATCACCAGCCAGGACAGCCCACTCTGGAACGCCTCGAGGGTGATCCGCTCGAAGAGCGCCCCGGCGTCGTGAACCGGCCGGCCCCACTCGCCGTCGTGGTACTCGCGCAGAAGTTCATGCCCTGCGGCCCAGTCGCAGCGGGGAAGGCCGTCCCCGGCCGAAGGCGAACGGCCACCCGGGCCGGCCGTCACCGCACGCCGGGGTCGGCCGACAGGTTCGGGTGGGCGCGCAGCATCTCCACCTCGGCGCGCAGGGTGTCCAGTTCGGCTCCGAGGCGGTCGAGAACCCAGTCGACCTCGCTGGTCTTGTAACCGCGCAGCACCTGGGCGAACTTCAGCGCCGCGACGTCCTCGCCAGTCACCCCGGAGGCTGGTAGCGCCGTCGCAGTCGTCCCGGCCGGTAGCGGGGGCAGGCTCTCGCCCCTGCCGAACAGCACCGTGGCCAAGCCGAACAGCACCACGGCCACCAGGACCAACACCACCACATAGAGCAGGATCAGCGTCACCCCCACGATCCTGCCGCATCCCCTCCGCCGGCGGCCTACCGCAGGGTGCGCATCGGCGGCCGGTCGGCCAGCGAGACCGTCGAGGTGCGGGTGAGGAATCCCTGCGCCGCGTCCCCGCCGTCGCCGGCCGGCAGGAACTGGGTCAGGCCCACCCCCGAGTCCTCGACCCCGCACCGGGTCAGCAGGGTCGCGATGACCTGACGGCTCATCGGGCCCAACTCCCCCAGCGGCCGGTTGCGGTGGGTGCGCACGCCCAGGTTCACCTGGGCGATGGCGTCGAGCCCGAACATCTCGTAGGTGTCGATCAGCAGGCCGATCTCGACCCCGTAGCCGGGGGCGAACGGCACCGAGGTCAGCAGTTCCCGGGTCCCGGCGTACTCCCCGCCCAGCGGCTGGAGCACCCCGCTGAGGTCGGGGCGCAGCGCCGCGAGCAGGGGCCGGGCGACCAGTTCGGTGACCCGGCCGCCGCCGTTGTCGTCGACGCCGCCGCCGACCCGCAGCGGCCGGCGGTAGAACCCCCGGACCAGGTGGACACCCTGCTCGGTGAGCAGCGGGCCGAGCAGGCGCGGCACGAACATCGGATCGGGGTCGATCAGGTCGGAGTCGATGAAGACGACGACGTCCCCGGATGTGGCCGCCAGCGAGCGCCACAGCGCCTCGCCCTTGCCGGGCTGGGACACGACCTCGGGCAGGACGTCGTCACGGTGCACGACCCGGGCGCCGGCCCGGCGGGCGTTGGGCCCGGTGTCGTCGGTGGAACCGGAGTCCAGCACAACCAGTTCGTCGACCAGGCCGCCGAGCAGGGGGGTGATCGTCGACACGACAGCGGCCACGGTGTCGGCCTCGTTGAGGGCCGGCAGCACCACCGAGACGGTCCGTCCGTCCTTGGCCGCCTCCAGCCCCGCCGGACTCCAGACCGGGCGGTTGACGGTCCGCCGCCGCGACCATGCCGCTGCGGTGGCGGTCTGGCCGGCCGTCATGCCAGGCCCCGCACCGTCCTGGCCGGCGGCCGGGTCCCCCGGATGGAGGCGACCATCTCCAGCACCCGCCGGGTGGGCCCGACCTCGTGCACCCGGAACATCGCCGCCCCGTCGGCGGCGGCCAGCGCGGTGGCCGCCAGCGTGCCCTCCAGCCGTTCGGTCAACTCCACGCCGAGAGTCTCGCCGATGAAGTCCTTATTGCTCAGCGCCATCAGTACGGGCCACCCGGTGTTAACGAGATCGTTCACGTGGCGCAACAGGGTGAGCCCGTGGAAGGTGTTCTTGCCGAAATCGTGGGTGGGATCGATCAGGATGCCGTCGCGCCGGACCCCGACGGCGGCGGCACGCTCGGCTGCGGCGGTCACCTCGGCGATCACGTCGTCGACCACCCCGGTGAGCGTGCTCCCGTAGTTGACCCGGAACGGCCGGGTGCGGGGCAGCGCACCGCCGGTGTGCGAGCACACCAGGCCGGCCCCGAATTCGGCCGCGACCTCCGGCAGGGCCGGGTCGTGTCCGGCCCAGGTGTCGTTGATCAGGTCGGCCCCGGCCGCGCAGGCCTGCTTGGCCACCGAGGCCCGCCAGGTGTCGACGCTGATGCACTGGCCGGGGTAGGCGGCACGGACCCACTCGATGAACGGCACCACCCGGGCGGTCTCCTGGTCGGCGTCGACCAGCGCACCCGGCCCCGCCTTCACCCCGCCGATGTCAATGACGTCGGCGCCCTCGGCGACCGCCCGGTGCACGGCCTGCTGCGCGGCGGCGTCGGTGAAGGTGGCGCCCCGGTCATAGAAGGAGTCCGGCGTCCGGTTGACGATCGCCATGATCAGCGCGCGATCACCGGCCACTGGGCGCCCGCAGAAGGTCGACGTCACCCCACCAGTATCGCCCGACTCCGGGACCTCAGGGCCGCTGCGGCGCGC
Organism: uncultured Mycobacterium sp.; assembly: GCA_964466565.1. GTDB lineage: Bacteria > Actinomycetota > Actinomycetes > Mycobacteriales > Mycobacteriaceae > Mycobacterium. Next base: position 1,197 of record CAYXOM010000290.1, on the reverse strand, counting down.
ACCGGGCCAGGGCGGCCTCCACGTCGGTCTCGACCACCAGCCGGTCCAGCGCCCGCTGGGCCACATAGCCGCGCGGGACCAGCGTGGCCAGCCAGTCGCGCAGACCGTCGTAATGACCGGCCGGATCCAGCAGGACCACCGGCTTGTCGTGCATGCCCAGATACCCCGCGGTCCAGGTCTCGAACAGCTCCTCGAGGGTGCCGATGCCACCCGGGAGCGCGAGGAACGCGTCACTGCGATCCTCCATGACCTGCTTGCGCTGCCGCATGGTTTCGGTGACCACCAGTTCGTCGGCGTCGACGTCGGCGACCTCGCGGTGCACCAGCGCCTTGGGGATCACCCCGACGGTGTGACCGCCCCCGGCCCGGGCGGCGACCGCCAGGGCCCCCATCGCCGAGACGTTGCCGCCGCCGGAGACCAGCGTCCAGCCCCGCTCGGCGATCGCCCGACCGACCCTCGACGCGAGGTCGAGAAGGTCGGCGTGCCGCGGGCCCGAGGCGCAGTAGACGCAGACCACCCAATCGGGCCGCTGCGGGGATCGCACATCCGAAACCTAGACCAGCGCCCGGCCGGGGCACCGATACAGTCCGGGCTATGGGACTCCGATGGGCCGACTGGCCGATCGTGCCGCGCGCCGCCATCGACGATCTGGCCGGGATCCTCGCCGGCGGCGTCCGGGGTGTAGCGCTGCTCGGCGCCGAGGGCGTGGGCAAGACCACCCTGGCCGCTCAGGCCGTCGAACGACTCGGGGCCGGACGGCCCCTGCGGGTGACCGGCACTGCGGCACAGTCCGCGGTCCCGTTCGGCGCTTTCGGTGCCCTGATCGACTTCAGGGACATCGGCAGGCCCGACGCACTGATCCGGTCGGCCACCGAAGCCCTTCTGTCCCAGGCGGGTTCGGCGCCGATCATCGTTGACAACGCACGCCTGCTCGACCAGCTCTCGGCCAGCCTGGTCTACCGGCTGGCCAGCGAGGGCACAGGTCCGCTGATCGTGACCGTGCGCACGGTACTGCGAATCCCGCAGGTGGTCGCCGCGCTGTGGAACGACGGCCTGTTGGCCCGGTTCGATGTGAGCGGGCTCGACGCAGCCGAGACCGCGGCGCTGGCGGCCGCCGCGGGGAGCGCCGAGGGCGCCGATCTCTACCCCCGCCGTGCCGGAAAACCGCCGCACGCGCGCCTGCTGCTGACCACCGGC
>CAYXOM010000289.1:0-3900 GCA_964466565.1 uncultured Mycobacterium sp. | reverse complement strand
GCATGGCACCATGATCCAGACCCGCGCGACGTTTGGAGGACCGGCAGTGAGCAATCGGGATGGAAGGACCGCGGTACCCGACGGCGTGACCTCGATTCCCCTGGTGGACCCCCGGTCGATCCCCGCCGAGGCGTCGATCGGCGAACTCGTCCGGGACGCCACCACGCAGGTCTCGACCCTGGTGCGCGCCGAGGTGGAACTGGCCCGGGCCGAGATCACCCAGGACGTCAAAAAGGGACTTACCGGAAGCGTGTTCTTCATCCTGGCGCTCGTGGTGCTGCTCTACTCCACCTTCTTCATGTTCTTCTTCCTGGCCGAGCTGCTCGACACCTGGCTGGCCCGGTGGGCGGCCTTCCTGATCGTCTTCGTCCTGATGCTTCTCACCACGGCGGTGCTCGCGGTGATCGGCTACCTGCGGGTGCGCCGGATCCGGGGACCGCGACAGACCATCGCCTCGGTCAAGGAGACCACCGCGGCGCTCTCGCCGGGCCGGCCGCGGACCACGCCGGTGACCGGCTCCGGACAGCCGGAACCGGCTGACCCCCCGGGCTGGTGATGGCCGGGCCGGATCCGTCGGTCACCCGGATCGCCGGCCCCTGGCGCCACCACGAGGTGCATGCCAACGGCATCCGCTTCCAGTGCGCCGAGGCACTCGGCGACCCCGCCGACGACACCCCGGCGACGGCCCGGCCGCTGGTGATCCTGCTGCACGGCTTCGGCTCCTTCTGGTGGTCCTGGCGGCACCAGTTGGCCGCACTGACCGACGCCCGGGTGGTGGCGGTGGATCTGCGCGGTTACGGCGGCAGCGACAAGCCGCCGCGCGGCTACGACGGCTGGACCCTGGCCGGGGATACCGCCGGACTGGTCGGGGCCCTGGGCCACCGGTCGGCGGTGCTGGTCGGGCACGCCGACGGGGGCCTGGTCTGCTGGGCGACGGCGATCCTGCACTCACGGGTGGTCCGCGCGATCGCCCTGGTGAGTTCGCCGCATCCGCGGGCGCTGCGCCGCTCGGTCCTCGTCGACCGGCAGCAGCGTCGGGCCCTGCTGCCCCCGCTGATGCGCTACCAGCTCCCCCGGTGGCCCGAACACGAGCTCACCCGCGACGACGCGGTGATGCTGCAGACCATGGTCAAGAGCCGTTCGGGTCCGAAATGGGTTGCCGGCGAGGATTTCTCCGAGGCCATGCCCCACCTGCGCGCCGCCATCCAGATTCCCTCGGCGGCCCACTGCGCTTTGGAGTACCAGCGATGGGCGATCCGCAGCCAGCTCCGCAGCGAGGGCCGGCGCTTCATGGGACTGATGGATCGCCGCCTCGACGTCCCGGTGCTGCATCTTCGCGGCGCCGCCGACCCGTATGTCCTCGACCATCCGGTGCGGGGCAGCCGAAGGTATGTGAGCGCGGGGACGTTCTCAGAGGTGCCCGGAGCGGGGCATTACGCGCACGAGGAGGAGCCGACGGTGGTCAACGCCGCACTGCAGAGCTTCCTCGGCGGGCTCACCTGACGCAGGTCCCGGTCGGAACCTTCTCGGTGTTGCCGATCTGGGCCAGCTGGCGGGAGACCTCGTTGGCAGTCATGACGAAGCCGGTGTCGCTGTCGTCCACGGCGGCACCGAAAACCACGCCGATCACCTGACCGGCACGGTTGATCATCGGTCCGCCGGAGTTCCCCTGCAGCACGGTGCCGCGGATCGTGTAGACCTCACGGTTGACCGTGGTGCTCTTGTAGATGTCGGGCCCGCTCAGCTCGATGATCTCCCGGACCCGGGCCGGCGTCGCGACGAACTCCCCGCCCCCCGGGAACCCGAGGACGACGGCGTCGGTGCCGGTCTTCGCCGGCTGGTCGGCGAAGACCAGCGGCCTGATCGGCAGACCGGGGACGTCGAGGATCGAGATGTCGGCGTCGGGGTCGTAGGACACCACCGTCGCGGGGTACTCCCGGCCCTCGGCCTCCACGCTCACGCTGTCCGAACCGGCGACCACATGCGCGTTGGACATCACCCGGTCGGCCGCGACGACGAATCCCGTTCCCTCCAGGACCTTCTGGCAGGCCGGCGCTACACCGGAGATCTTCACCACGGCCGGCCGCGAGGCGGCGACCACCAGGCTGTCGGCCAGCGAGGCGTCGGGCGGGTCGACAGCCTGAATCGGGGTGCGGCCGAACGGCTCGAGGACGTCGGGCAGCCCCGATGTGCTCAGCAGCGCCGACATCCGGTCGGGCACCGAGCGGAGCCAGCTCGGCGCGACCTTGTCGACCTCGCCGACCACTTTCGAGCCGCGCACCGCCGCAGCCAGACTCGGCTGATCCGATGCGGTCAGCGGGGTAGCGAGCAACCAGGCCGCGACAACCACGACGACCAGCTGCAGGGCCACGCCGACCAGCGAGTCCAGCGCGCGAACCGGGCCGCTGCGCATCGACCCCCGGACCGCGCGGCCCAGCACCACACCGGCCACCTCACCGACCACCACCAGCGCCAGGATCAGGAAGAGCGCGGCGAAGAGTTTGGTCCGCGGCGAGTCGATGCCGCCGACGACGTGCGGCGCCAGCATCACACCGGCGACGGCGCCCAGGATCACCCCGACGAAGGACAGCAGCGACCCCAGTGCCCCGGAACGCCAGCCCGAGATCGCGGCGATCAGCGCGACCACGATGATCGCGATGTCCAGCCACTGCGAACCCGTCACCGCGGCTCCTCACTATCCTTGCCGACCAGCGCCATCGCCTCGTCCAACTCCCGCACGTCGTCGGCGTTCCAGGGTTGTGACCAGCCGGCCACGTCGAGCATCGCCGAGATTACGTGACCGGTGAATCCCCAGACCAGCATCTCGTGGAGCAAGAAGGCCGGACCTGCGAACCGGGCGGGCAGGCCGGCCCGGTGCACCATGATCCGGTTGCGCGGGTTGACGAAAGCGCGCAGCGGAACCCGGGCGACGGCCGCGGTCTCGGCGTGGTCGACCACCGCGACCGGGCCGGGGTCCCGGGAGTAGGCCAGCACCGGCACGACGTGATAGCCCGACGGCGGGATGAATATCGGATCGAGGGTGGCCAGTGGGCTCAGCCGTGCGGGGTCGATGCCGGTCTCCTCCCGCGCCTCGCGCAACGCGGTGTGCACCGGGCCGGCGTCACCCGGGTCGGTCGCCCCGCCGGGGAAGGCGGCCTGCCCGGCGTGATGCCGAAGACCCGGGGAGCGCACGGTCAGCAGCAGATCGGCGTCGTCGGGGACCGCACCGGCCCAGCGCTCGCCCGATCCGGAGAACAGCACCAGCACCGCGGCCTCCCGGCCCGCGCGGTCGGCGGAGCCGGGGCCGCCCAACGCGGCGAGCATCTCGGCCGGTATCCGTCGCCGATAGGCCTCGGGAAGTCGGTCGACGTTGTCGAGCAAGGGCATCAGCCAGGGCGGGACCACGGCGGCCCGCGACGCCGCTGCGCTCACCCTCACCGGGTCACTCTCCTCGGTCATCGCTGAAGCGCCGGCCCCACTGCCGACGCGATCTCGGCGGCGCTGGAGAAGGCCCGGGGCAGGACCGCAGCCACGGTACCGTCCCGGCGCAGTACGACGGTGGCGGGCATGACGTTGGGCGCGGCCAGCGCCGCGGCGATGCGCCGCCGGGGGTCCTGCAGAACGGGAAGCCGCACCCCCAGTTCGGCCATCCGCAGCAGGGCTGCCTCCTCGTTACGGTCCTGGTGCACCGTCACCACCGTGACGGCGTCACCGGCCTGGCGCGCGTAGTCCTGCATGGCCGGAAGTTCCTCGGCGCACGGCTCGCACCAGTACGCCCAGAGGTTGACCACCATGGCGCGGTCGGCGAAGGCCGGGCCCACCTCGACCGGCGAACCGTCGGCGGCGCACTCGACGACCACGTCGCGCAACGGTTGCGGCCCCGGCCCGCCCTCGGCGGCC
>CAYXOM010000288.1:0-6879 GCA_964466565.1 uncultured Mycobacterium sp. | reverse complement strand
GCCGCCGGGCGCCGCGCCGGCGAGGCCCGCCGGCGCCCGGGCCCCGGGTGGCTGAGTCCGGTGGGCCCCCCGGGAGTTCGGCGAAGGATCGGGGGCGGCTCGTCGCGACGTGCGGGAGCGATCCGCTCGATCCGTTCGGTCGGCGGATCGGATTCCGGCGGCCGGTACTCGGGCACCAGCCCAACTTACGCGCCGGTGGGCGCCGCTCAGGCCAGCCAGCTGATGCGACCGGCGAGAAGCACGTACCCGACGTAGGCGACCGTGTTGATCAGGCCGTGCGCTATCACCAGCGGCCAGAGCCGTCCGGTGCGGTACCAGGCGTAGCCGAACACCAACCCCATCAGCAGGTTTCCCAGCCCGGCGCCGAATCCCTGGTAAAGGTGATAGAGCCCACGCAGCGCACTCGAGGCGAGGATCGCCCGGCGCGGGGACAATCCCAGTTGCCGCAGCCTGGTGATCAGGTATCCCACGACCACGACCTCCTCGGCGAAGCCGTTGGCGAAGGCGGCGCCCACCAGCACGGAGATCCGCCACCAGGACTCGTGCAGCGCCGAGGGCTCGACCTCCGCGTTGAGCCCGGCCGCCCGGGCGGCCAGGTAGAGGGCCAGACCGGGGATTCCGATCAGCGCGGCCAGGCCGACTCCGCCCAGAGCGTCGGAGCGCCAGTGGGGACGACCGAGCCCGATCCCGGATGGACGGATTCCGCTGCGCCACAACAGATAGAGCGCGAGCATCCCCCAGGCGATGAGCTGGATCAGGACGGTCAGATTCAGCCCGAGGTTGACCAGGTCGTACCGCGACTGGTCGGGGTTCAGCCGCACCCGGTAGCCCGGGAGGCCGGACAGCACTGCGTCGGTCAGGCGAAGCACCGCGACGACGGCGCTCAGGCCGAAGGTGACGGCCAGCATGACGCCGACTTCGATGCGCAGGCCGCGCCGGTCCGGCCCGGCGGCCTCGGTGGCGCTCACCCGGGCCACGGTAGTGCCGGCCCGGTGTGCGCGCGGCCGCCCGGCGGCGGTCGCGCCCGATACTGTTAAGCCGTGGCCAGCATCGCCTACCTCGGGCCGGAGGGGACCTTCACCGAAGCGGCGCTGCTGAGCATGGCCGAGGCCGGTGCGGTCCCGGACGCCGGTGCCGTCCGGCCGCAACCGCTGGAGAGCACGCCCGCCGCGCTGGCGGCGGTGCGCTCCGGCGGCGCCGAGTACGCGTGCGTGCCGATCGAGAACTCGATCGAGGGCAGCGTTCTTCCCACCCTGGACAGTCTGGCCGCCGGACCGCCGCTGCAGATCTTCGCCGAACTGACCCTCGACGTGGCGTTCAGCATCGTCGCCAGGCCCGGCATGGCGGCGCCGGGAGTGCGCACGGTGGCCGCCTTCCCGGTGGCCGCCGCCCAGGTTCGCCGGTGGCTGGCCGAGAACCTGCCCGGCGCGGAGGTGGTGCCGGCGAACTCGAATGCGGCCGCCGCGCGCGACGTGGCCGAAGGCCGCTGCGACGCCGCGGTGAGCACCGCACTGGCCGCACACCGCTACTGCCTTTCGACGCTCGCCGGCGGCGTGGTGGACGAACCCAACGCCCGAACCCGGTTCGTTCTGGTGGGGCGCCCGGGGCGCCCGCCCGACCGCACCGGGGCTGACCGGACGGCGGTGGTGCTGCGGCTGGCCAACACCCCGGGTGCCCTGGTCGCGGCGCTCAGCGAGTTCGGCATCCGCGACATCGACCTGACCCGCATCGAATCCCGGCCGACCCGCACCGAGTTGGGCAGCTACGTCTTCTTCCTCGACTGTGTGGGCCACCTGGCGGACAGCGCGGTCGCCGAGGCCCTCAAGGCATTGCACCGGCGCTGCGCGGAGGTCCGCTACCTGGGTTCCTGGCCGACCGGGTTCGCCGCCGGCGCCGCCCCGCCGCTTCTCGACGATGCCGAGCAGTGGCTGGCCCGGCTGCGTGAGGGCGGCCGGTGACCCGACGGCTCGTCCTGGTCCGCCACGGTCAGTCGGTGGCGAACGTCGCCCGCCGTCTCGACACCCGGCCGCCGGGCGCTGCCCTGACCGACCTGGGCCGTGAGCAGGCCCGGGCATTCGCCCGGGCCAGACCCGGCCCGCCGGGCCTGCTGGTCCACTCGGTGGCTCACCGCGCCGCACAGACCGCCGCCGAGATCGCCACCGAGTTCGCCGCCGAGTTCGCCCTCGCGCCGGCCGAGGCCCCCGGCATCCACGAGGTTCAGGCCGGCGAGTTGGAGGACCGCGCCGACGAGGAGGCGATCGCGGAGTTCAACCGGATCTACCGGCTCTGGCACACCGGCGATCTCGACGTCCCGATGCCCGGCGGGGAGAGCGGCCGCGACGTGCTCGACCGCTACCTCCCGCTGATCTGCGAACTGCGGGCAGGCCACCTCGATGACCCCGTTGTGGCCGGTGAGGTCGTCGTGGTGAGTCACGGGGCGGCCATCCGCCTGGTAGCCGCGGTGCTGGCCGGCGTCCACAGCGGGTTCGCGCTCGAGAACCACCTGGCCAACACCGAAGCCGTGATCCTGGTCCCGGGCCCGGGAACCGGCTGGCGCTGCGCGCAGTGGGGCCCGAATACGGCGCCGCCGCGGTCCGGCTCTCCGGACGCCGTGCCCGCCCCGGTTCCCGAGGGCCGCCCGGCCGGCGATCCGATGGGCTGAGCGGCTCCCGGAACTAGCCGGTCAGCTGCCCGCGCGCGTCGGCCCCGCAGTCGCAGCCGACCGCCTCGCAGTCGATACTGAGGGAGTGGACCAGTGCGTCGGGCAGATCGCATCCGGGCTCGGTGCACTGCCGGTGGGCGGTGGCATGCCGCAGCAGCGTTCCGTGGCAATGCGGACGGCCGGCCGCGCAGTGCCGGCACTCGGTGGCCATGGGCTCGTTTTTAGCACCGCGCGGCGCGGTGACGGCGATGCCGCGCCGGTCGCGCTGCGGTAGCCTGCGAACGCCCGATGACCGCAACGCCGCCCGCCGTGACGACCCGGGTGTGTCGCGCGTGCCACGCGGTGGTTCCGGCGGCCGGATTCTGCGGATCCTGCGGAGCCGAAACCGCGGTGCCGGAAACATACTGGCGGCTACTGCTTCGGCCCCGGGTGTATGCCGCCGCTCCCCACGAACCGGTGATCTGGCCGCTGATCACCAGTTCGCTGTTCCCGCACCTTGGCCGCCGGGCCCGGAACCCCTTCCGGTTCGGGCTGGTCCTGCTCGCCGTCGGCATGGTCGTCTTCGCCATGCTGAGGATGCCCGGTCCGCTGGTGACGCTGTGCGGTCTGGGCGTGCCAGTGCTGTTCGGTCTGTATCTGTGGCAGTCCGGTGAGCTGCGGGATGTGCCCAGCCGCACGTTGGCGGTCGTCACCCTGCTCGGAGCGGCACTGGGGGTCGGCTGGGTCCTGCTGACCGGCGGGATGGTGGCCCGCGCCTACGGCATCCCGATGGCGGCGGGCTTCGTGCTGGAGCACCTCGTCGGCGTGGGCCTGGCGATCTCACTGGGCGGAGCGGCGCTGATGGTCCTGCCGGCGCTCCTGGTCCGGCTGTTGCGGCCGGCAGTGCGGGAGTCGCTGGACGGGTTCGTCGTCGGCGCACTCGGCGCCCTGGCATTCACCGGATCGGCCGCCATCACCCGGTTGGCGCCGCAATTCGTCGCCGGCATGACGGACCATCTGGGCTCCGGGCGACTTTTGGCCGAGGCTGTGCTCTATGGCATCGCGGTGCCGATCACCGCGGCCGCTGCGGGCGGTCTCATCGGCGTCCTGCTGTGGTTTCGACCGGGGGAGCGCGCCGGCGAACACCCGCGGCGGATGCGTGCGAGCCTGCTGTTCTTCACCGCGGCGGTGGTGGCGATCTACTCCGCGGTCTGGATCGTCGACGCCGCGCGGCTGCCCAAGGGGGCGCAACTACTGCTGCACCTGGCCCTGACCGTCCTGGCGCTGCTGGCCCTGCGTTCGGGAACGCAGATGGCGCTGCTGCACGAGGCCCCCGACCCGGCGAGTGGCGAACCGGTGTTGTGCGAGCACTGCGAGAAGGTTGTGCCGGACATGGCGTTCTGCCCCTCCTGCGGTGCAGCGGCGCGCGCCTTGTCACGCTCTTCGCGACGGTCGCGACGCCAGTCACCGCCGCAGCGCGAACCGGGGGGTGCGGCCGATCGGTAGCATCGGCCCACACGTCCGCCGGGGCGTGTCGAGGAGTAGACCGTTGCGGGTTCAGGTGATCGCCGCCGCCATGGCGGCCCTCATGCTGGCCGGCCCGGCGACCCCGGTCCACGTCGCCGGCCCGGCGACCCTGGCCCACGCGCCCGGACCGGCGATCGGGGGGCCGTATGCGGCGTTGCTGGCGGCGTCGGCCGATCTCGGCCCGGCAGTGGACGGAAGCACAGAGCTGACCGTGGCACTGCACGGCGATCGGCGGCCCGCGCTGCTCGGCGGGTGGGCAGCCGGAAACGGTCTGGCGCTGCGCTGGCGCGACGGTGACCGGTGGGCCGTCGTCTCCGGCGCCCCCGCCGCGATGGCGTCGGCCTTCGGCGTCGACATCCGTGCCTACCGCCATCCCCGCGGCGAGTCGTTCCACGCCGCCACCGCCCAGCCAGCAGTGCCGGCGGCGCTGGGCGCCGAGGTGGCCGGACTTGGCCGCATCCTCAGCCACACCCCGCGCCGGGAGGCCGGCCGCTGGAGTCTGCCCGCGGAGGTGCCCGATCAGGGACTGCGGCCGGACGGGCTGCTGCGGACCTACAACATCGCCCCGCTGCGCGAGGCCGGCTACACCGGTCGGGGGACCACCGTGGTCGTGTTCGCCTTCGACGGCTTCGACCAGGCCGATCTGGACGCCTTCACCGAGATGTTCGATCTTCCCCCGTTGCGCCCGGAGGTGGTCGGCGGGTTGCCGTCGAGGCGCAGCGGTGAGGCGACGATGGACCTGCAGGCCATCCATGCGATCGCGCCCGGGGCGACGAAGGTTCTGGTGAACGCCACGCCGACAGTGGAGGGCGCCGGCGCGTACCCCAAGATCGCCGCGATGTTGGAGGACACCGACCGGCGTTACCCCGGTGCGGTGTGGAGTTTCTCCATCGGCTGGGGTTGCGACAGGCTGATCACCGCCGCCGACCTGGTACCGGTCCGCGCGGCGCTGATCGCCGCTCAGGCCAACGGCACCACCGCCTTCAACGCCAGCGGCGACCTCGCCGGGCTGGAGTGCAAGGGTGGTCAGGAATGGTCCACCCCGCCCAGCGACGTCAGCGTCGGTCTCGACGCGGTGGCCTCCATTCCGGAGATGACCAGCGTGGGCGGCACCACCCTGTCGACCAACGACGCCGGCGACTGGCTGGCCGAGCAGGCTTGGTTCGACGGGCCGCTGTCGCAGGGCTCGGCGGGCGGCGTCTCGGCGCTGTACACCCGCCCCGCATGGCAGAGCCGCCTCGAGGTCGCCGGCGACGACGGTCAGTCCAGGCTCACCCCCGACATCGCGGCGGTCGCCGACCCGTTCACCGGGGTGCGGATCGTCTTCGGTCAGCGCCTGCTCGTCGGCGGCGGCACCTCGCTGGCCGCGCCGATCTGGGCCGGGGCGGCCGCGGTGATCAACCAGTTCCTCCTCGACAACGGCGGGCGGCTGATCGGGGATCTCAACCCGCTGCTCTACACGATCGCCGAGGGCACCAGGCTGCCCGCCTTCCGGGATGTCGTGCTCGGCGGAAACGCGGTGGCCTACGCCGGACCCGGCTACGACATGGTCACCGGTTTGGGCACGCCCAACGTGGAGAACCTGGCCCGCAACATCCTCACCACCCAACAGAGGCTGCGGTGAGCGCGCCCGCTGTCGCCCTGGCGCGCTGTCCGTGCTGCGAGCAGGAGGTGCCGGACGCCAACTTCTGCGGAGTCTGCGGTCTGCACCTGGTGGCCGACCCCGGCGAGGGGCGGCGATGGTGGCGCCGGAGAGCCTTCGCCGCCGAACCCGGCGAGCGCGTGCTGCGGCCCCACGTGCTGAGCACGCTGTTCCCGCAGTTGCCGAGGCGGTCGCGGCCCCCGTTCCTGATCGTCGGCGCCGTCGGTGCCCTGGCGTTGGTCGCCTCGGCGCTGGCGAGGCTGCCCGCCGCCGGCATCACCGTGGCCGCGCTGGGCCTGCCGCTGTTGTTCGTCCTCTACCTGGGCGCCGCCGACATCGACACCGGCCCGATCCGGCGCCCGCTGATGCTGGCCGCTCTCCTCGGCGCCGGTCTGGGGGTGGCCTGGGTCCTGGTCAGCGGCGCCCTGGTGTCGCGGTCCTACGGGGTCCCGGTGAGCGTGGGGCTCGGACTGACTCATCTGCTCGGCGCGGGACTGGCGATCCCGGCAGCCGGGATGGTCCTGATGACGGTGCCGGTGATCGTGGCCCGGCTGCGGCGCGACGAGCCGGGGCAGGCCCTGGACGGCGTCGCCATCGGCGCACTGGGCGCCCTGGCGTTCGCCGCCGCCGCTACGCTGAGCCGGCTGGCTCCCCAACTGACCCTGGGTCTCTTCGCGCGGCACCGGCCGTTGAGCGGCGTGGTCGTCGAGAGCGTGCTGACCGCGCTGACCATCCCGGTCACCGCCGCGGTGGCCGGGGCGACGGTCGGCCTGCTGCTGTGGTTCAGCCACCCGGCAGCGGACCCCGACCGGGACCACCCGCGCCGGGTACGCCGGGTCCTGGCGCTGCTGACCGCGCTGGCGCTGCTGGCCCACGCCCTGCTGGGGATGGTCGACATCAGCGGCCTGCCCCAACTCTGGGCGGCCTGCGCGCACCTGCTCATCACCGCCCTCGCCCTGGTCGGTCTGCGGGTGGCGACGCACCTGGCCCTGCTGCACGAGGGCCACGATCCGGTTCGGGCCGACCAGCCGATCCTGTGCGAGTACTGCGAGCACGTGGTGCCCGACAC
>CAYXOM010000287.1:0-3817 GCA_964466565.1 uncultured Mycobacterium sp. | reverse complement strand
TACGGCGTGTGGGCCGGGGTCAAACTCCCCGGCGGGCAGTACCGCAAACGCCACCAACTGGCCCGCGCGCACGAGATTCTGCGCCAGATCGCCGAGGGTATGGTCAACCCGCGCGAGCTCCCCGAGAACGTCGACTTGCTCTCCCGAGCGGGGCCGCTGGACACCGAGGGCCGAACCGTCGTGCACCCGTCGCTCGGTCCGGGCGGGTATCCCCGCTCAGCGGCCTGAGGGCAGCTGCCGCCGGTGCCTGGTCGCCGGTGTCCCGGTGGTGGACACTGGGAGCATGCGGGTCGGCGCAGCACTGGCGGCGGTGGCGGCGGTCGCCCTCGTCATCGCCCTGCTCACCGGTGCGACCGCGCCCGCCGTGCTGGTGGTCGCCGCGGCCCTGGCCGGCATCGTGTCGCTGGTCCGCGACCGGCCCGGAGGTGCGCCTGAGCCTCGGCACGCCGCACAGCATCCCGAACCGCCCGCCGTCACGGCGCGGCCCAGCGCCGATGACCTCTCCCCCGACATCTCCACCGATCCCGACGGGCCGTCTTCAGACGCGCGCGCGGACCATGTCTAGGGTGCCCAGGTCCCGGATCGCCCGGCAGCCTCGTTCCAGCATTGTCAGGGTCATTTGGTCCCCACGGTCGGTGGCGGCCGAGAACGCGTAGCCCAGGGTGGCGATCAAAGGCACCTGCAGCATGCCGAAACAGTAGTCTTCCCAACATGTTTCGATGTCGTAGCCGGTGACGCCTTGGCCTGACAGGGCCTGGTGGTAGAGCCTGATCAGATCGCGCTCGCCCTCGGCCCGGTCGGCCGGGTGAAGGCTGGTCGCCATGAAGTAGGACAGGTCGCGGGCGGGCAGCCCGACCGCGAGGGTCTGCCAGTCCACGACGGTGACCTCGGTGCGGTCCGGGTCGAACAGCAGGTTGTCCGACCGGTAGTCGCCGTGCAGGATGCTGTAGTGCTCTGGCGCGCCGAGCAGCCAGTCGCCGATCAGCGCCGCGGCGTCGGTCACGGTGGCCTTGTCCTGGTCGCTCATCCGGTCGCCGAGCCGCTCCAGCGTGGTCCCGGCGGCCATTACCGTGATCTCGCCGAGGCCGCGCGCGCCGGCCTCGTCCGGGCGCGGCATCACCGTCGCCGCCAGGTCGAGCCAGGCCGGGTCGCACCAGCGGGGCCCGTGCAGCCCGGCCAGGGCGGTCACGGCCAGGGCGGACTCCGCGGCGGTGCAGCCCGCCAGCTGATCGCCCTGCTCGGCAGGCGCCATGTCGGCGAGCAGCAGGACGAACCGGGCGCCGTCGTCGGCGATGTCGCAGTGATAGCAGTGCGGCAGCGGCACCGCCAGCGTGTCGGCGAGTTCGGTGTAGAAGGCGTGTTCGGAGCGGTAGCTCAGCGCCACCCGCTCCCGTACCGCCGGGTCCTGGGCGGGCAGTTTGACCACGAACCTCTCCGGCAGCCCGGTCCGGCCCGCACGGTGGGTGACCGCGACCCGGTAGGTCGCGCCGGTCTGGCCGGTTCCCACCGGGGTCACGGTCGCGGTGGCGACGTCGGCGCCGAGGACCTCGCTCAGCCAGTCGGCGGTGACCTCCTCGGGGCGAAGCGGAATCATCGGCTGCCCTCCTCCATCGGCCGGTTGGGGCGGATCCCACGGTAGATGCCCCGGTGCACGATCAGCGGCATGAGCACCCGGTCGACGGCTCCGCGCGGGATCCGGAAGGGTCGCCCGCCGGGGGTGAACACCTCCACCCCGTCGTCCTGGATTCCGATCACCGATCCCCAGCGCCGGCGCGGCGCGCGGAAGGAGCGCAACGGCCGGCCGGTCGCCTCGGCCAGAATGTTGTGTGCGAGAACGCCGTCGGCGCGGTTGCGGGCCGACGAGCGCAGCGGGTCGGTGGCCGCCACGTCCCCGATGGCGAACACCCCCCGATGGCCCGGGACCCGCAACTCCGGCGTCACCGTGACGAAACCGTCCGCATCGAGCAACTCACGGGGCAGCCACTCGGTGTTCGGCCGGACCTGACCGACCGCCCACAGCACCGCGTCGGCCCGCGACGGCGGCTGGCCCGTGCTCCACTCCACCGCTGCGGCGGTGATCTCGTCACAGTCGAATCCTTCCGGCAGCGTCGCCCGATGGCCGGGGTGGAGCCGGACGCCGCCCCGCGCCAGCCGGCGCTGCAGATGCTCCCAGGTGCGCGGGTGGTGGGCGAGCAGCGGCCGCTCGCCGGGGTAGTACAGGTCCACCTGCTTGTCCGGCCAGCGCGCGGCGAGGTTGGCCGCGGCGCTGACCGCCGCCGCGCCGCCGCCGATCACCATCACCGAGGAGGCCGACGCCAGCCGCTCGTGGTCGGCGCGGATCGACGCGGCGATCGCGGCGGGGGACTCGACCCCGGGGCGCCGCCAGAATCCGTTGCGCACACCGGTGGAGATCACCAGCGCGTCGTACCCTTCGGTGACCCCGGTGCCGTCGGCACGTTCGGCCCGGACCTCACGGCGCTCCAGGTCGACACCGGTGAGCCGGGCCTGGACGGTACGGACCCGGTCGAGGGCGCGGAAGCGGTCGAACGGTACCCAGTACTCGCGCGCCCACTCGGCCGGCCGGGTCAGCCGAACCCCCAGTTCCTGGCCGCTCACCAGAGCCGGCTTCGCGGAGATGCCCACGACGTCGGCGGACCGGGCCAGCCGGATCGCGGTGAGCACCCCGCTGTCGCCCAGACCGGCGACGACCACCCGGAGACGGTGTGCTCCAGGGTTCACCCATCACCTGCCCGGCGAGGCGGGCGCGGGAGCAGCCGGGGGACCGAATCGATCACCCGCTGGTAATCCGGCCGCCGCTCCAGGCTGCGCTTCTCCATCATCGGGATGCTGGCGCCGAGGAACATCGCCACCATCACCGCGACCCCGGCGAACAGCCACCACCAGTCCGCCGGCGACGCGGCCACCCCGAAGAGCGCCAGGGAGAACCAGAACCCGATCTCCCCGAGGTAGTTGGGATGCCGCGACCAGGCCCACAACCCCTGGTCCATCGCCGCGCCGGGATGCGCGGAGACGAACCGGCGCATCTGTGCGTCAGCGGCCAGCTCCAGGGTGACCGCGGCCATCCCGACCGCGAAGGCGAGCCACGCCAGCCACAGCCAGCCGGCGCCGGGGGTGGTGATCGCGACGTAGACCGGCAGCATCCCGATGAACACCTGCAGGGTGGGGAACAGGTGGATCGCGAACAGGTCGACGAGGAACTCGAAGCGGCCGGCCCCGTCGCGCAGCAGGGGGTAGCGCCAGTCCTCGTGGTGCAGGCCGGGGAATCCGCGGGCCCAGTTACCGGTGAGGCGCACCGCCCAGTACCCGACCACGATCGCCAGCAGCCATCCGCGCAGCGAGTCGATCCCCAGCGGGCCCTGCCACCACCAATAGAGCAGCAGGAGCGGGGGGATCACGCTCCAGTAGGCGTCATAGAAGCTGGAGTTCCGGTGGACGCGGCTGAAGGCGAACACCACGAGGGTGGCGATCACATCGGCGATCAACGTGTCCAGCCAGAGCCGGCCGGTACTCGGGCCGGCCAGCAGCCATCCGGCGGCGACGCCGACCGCGACGACGTATGCCAGCGTGACCAGCGCCAGAGACCGGCCCCTGCTGATCGTGCCCCGTGCGGTGGTCATCTCGGTCGGAGCCTCCCGGCGTTCGGACGATGTTCTCGGGTGTCTCTCGCCGTCATCTCTAGCACGCGGAGCCCTCTTACGGCACGGGGTTCGCCTCGTGCCCTCCGGCACGGGGTTCGTCTCGTGCCCTCCGGCACGGGGTTCGTCTCGTGCCCTCCGGCACGGGGTTCGTCTCGTGC
>CAYXOM010000286.1:0-6780 GCA_964466565.1 uncultured Mycobacterium sp. | reverse complement strand
GCCACCATGCGGACCTGGACCAGATAGAGCACCGCCGACCACAGGTACATCCCGAGGCCCCAGATCACAAAACCCCAGCCGATTGCTCCGAACACCCTGCTCCACAACGCATCCCACTGTCCAAGGAGGATCAGCGGGAAGCCCGACATCAATGCAAAGGTGGCGGCTTTTCCGATGTAGGTCACCGGCAGCGCCGTCAAGCCGTGGCGGCGCAGCAGCGGCAGGGTCATGGTGAGCAGTCCGTCGCGCACGACCAGGACGGCGACCACCCACCACCCGATGACCCCGGCCAGCGCGAGGAGCACCGGGACAGCGAGCATGTAGACCCGGTCGACCAGCGGGTCGAGCAGTTCCCCCAGCGGGGAGGACTGGTTGGGGACCAGGCGCGCGATCTTGCCGTCGGCCCAGTCAGAGAAGCCGCTGAACACGAGGATGACGACCGCCGGCCCGTAGGCGTCGCCGACGAGCAGCAGGTAGCCGAACACCGGCAGCAGGAGCAGGCGGACCACGCTCAAGACGTTGGGGATCGTCAGCACCCGTTGCCGCATGCGAGCCAACCTAGCCGTCCGCCGCGGCCGTCCTAGCGGAAGACCCCCGGCAGACTCAACGCCGACATCGCGTCGTCGCGCATCGGGTTGTCGTGGACCATGTAGGTCCAGGTGGAGGTGGGCCGGGCCAGTTTCGACAGGTCGATGCCGGGTTCGGTCTCGAGCAGGTCGGCGGTCTCGAAGGTCTGCTGGGAGGCCTCGATGGCGTCGGCGGCGAGGTGGCCGAAGGCGTCCACGGCCAGCCGGTGGAACTCGTCGAGCGGATTCTGCCGGCCCAGCGCGCGCAGGTGGATGCTCTCCCGGATGTCCGAAAGGTAGGCCAGGTGGTCCGCCCAGCCGCGGTCGAGGTGGAAGAGCATGATGCCGCGGCAGATCCGCTCCAGATCGTCCTCGGCGCCCTCGCCGAACGCCTCGGCCAGTTCGGCGTACCGGTCCGGAGCCAGTTCGCGCAGTTCCTCGCGCGCGGTCGGCGTGCGCAGCAGCGTGTTGCGGCGCTCGACGATGATGGCGCGCTGCTGGGCGATCAGCTGGTTGTACCGCCAGGTGTTTGCGTGCACGTCGAGCATCCGGCCCTCGGCGACCCGTTGGGCGTGGTCGAGCACCGACGTTGCCTTGGTGCTGGTGATGCGCCCGCTCTCGTCGCAGTCGGTCGGCAGCTTGCCCGGTTCGACATGTGCGGTGACCACGTCGTCCTCCCAGCTGGAGAAGAACACCGACGAGCCGGGGTCGCCCTGGCGGCCGGCCCGGCCGCGCGGCTGGTGGGCGAGCCGCTCGGTACGGTGCCGGCCGGTGCCGACGACGTGCAGCCCTCCGAGCTCGGCGACCGACTCTTTCTCCGGCGAATCGTCGGCGGCCCCCGACCCGCCCAGCCGGATGTCGGTGCCGCGCCCGGCCATCTGGGTCGACACCGTGACCGCGCCGAGCTTGCCGGCCTCGGCGATCACCCGGGCCTCCTCCTCGTCGTTCTTGGCGTTGAGCACGACGGCGGGCACTCCGCGCCGCACCAGGCGGGCGTGCAGATCCTCGGACTCGGCGACGTCGTGGGTGCCGACCAGGACCGGCTGTCCGGTGGCGTGCACCTCGACGATGTGGTCGAGGATTGCGTCGTTCCTGGCCGCGGCGGTGATGTAGACGCGGTCGGGCTCGTCGACCCGGACGTTGACGGTGTTCGGCGGGATCGGCGATACGCCCAGCGAGTAGAACTGGCGCAGCTGCTCACCGGCGGCCAGCGCGGTGCCGGTCATCCCGCAGACCGTGGGGTAGCGGTTGATCAGCGCCTGCACCGTGATGGTGTCGAGCACCTCGCCGGTCTCTGTGGTCTCGATGCCCTCCTTGGCCTCGACCGCGGCCTGCAGTCCGTCGGGCCAGCGCTGCAGCGCGGCGATGCGGCCCCTCGAGGCGTTGATCAGCTGGACCTTGCCGTCCCGGACGATGTAGTGCACGTCGCGCTGCAGCAGCACGTGCGCGTGCAGGGCGACGTTGACCTCGGTCAGCGTGGTGGACACGTTCTCCTCGGAATAGAGGTCGATCCCGCCCAGCGCCCGCTCGACCCGCTGGGCGCCGGCCTCGGTGAGGTGCACGTTGCGGCTGTCGGAGTCGGTGGCGAAGTACTGCGCGGCGTTGCGGTCGGCGAGCATGTCCCCGATCAGGCGCACGATCTCCAGCCGGGGGGTCTCGCGGTGCGTCGTGCCGGCCAGCACCAGCGGAACCAGCGCCTCGTCGACGAGCACCGAGTCGGCCTCGTCGATGAGCGCCACGTCGGGATTGGGCGACACCAGGTCGGCGGCGTCGGTGACCAGCTGGTCGCGGAGCACGTCGAAGCCGATCTCGTTGACCGACGCGTAGGTGACGTCGCAACGGTAGGCGGTCCTGCGCTGCTCGGCGGTGGACTCCGCGGTGATCCAGCCGACAGAGAGCCCCAGCGCCTCGATCAGCGGGCCCATCCACTCCGCGTCGCGGCGGGCCAGGTAGTCGTTGATCGTCACCACGTGGACGTTGCGCCCGCCCAGCGCGTACCCCGCGGCGGCGATCGCGCCGGCCAGTGTCTTGCCCTCGCCGGTGGCCATCTCGACGACGTCGCCGGCCATCATCCGCAGCGCGCCCAGCAACTGCACGTCGAACGGGCGCAGCCCGGTGGCCCGCTCGGCGGCGTGGCGGGCCAGCGCCAGGAATTGGGCGACGTCGGCGGAGTCGGCGAGATTGGCCAGCTCGAGGAGTCCGGCGGCCCGGGCGAGCTGCTCGTCGTCGAGATCGGCCGCCTTGCCGTCGAACTCCGCCGAGGCCTCGACCGCGGCCATCGACACGGCCTTCACCTTGTCGCCGGAGGCACCCAGCAACCGCCAGAAGCCGCGACTCAGGCGGCCCTGCCCGACCGTACCCGCCGAACCCCCGGCCGCACCGCGCGCCGAACTCTTCGCCGAACTCTTCGCCACCCGACCAACCTACCGCCGCTCAGGCCAGATTCGACCGCCGCGGGTAGGCCACCGCCGGGTCGGTCAGCGTGTTGACCACCGCCGGGACCCCGCTGTCGAAGGCGCGGCGCAGCGCCGGGCGCAACTCCTCGGGCCGCGACACCAGTTCACCGTGCCCGCCGAGGACCCGGACGACCTCGTCGTAGCGGGTGCCCGGCCGCAGCTCGGCCACCACCGAGTACCCGTAGAGCATCTCCATCGGGTGTTTCTCCAGCGCCCAGATGCCGTTGTTGCCGATCACCGACACCACGTGGACTCCGTGCCGGACCAGGGTGTCCCACTCCATGCCCGAGAACCCGAACGCGCCGTCGCCCTGCACCAGCACCACCTGCCGGTCCGGACGCGCCAATTTGGCGGCCAGCGCGTAGCCCGGCCCGGAGCCCAGGCACCCGAACGGGCCGCTGTCCAGCCAGGATCCCGGCACGTAGCTGTCGATCACCCGGCCGGCATAGGACCCGAAGTCCCCGGCGTCGACGACGATGATCGCGTCGCGGTCCAGCAGCGGCACCAACTCGGCGTACACCCGCATCGGGTGCAGCGGGGTGCGGTCGTCGGCCAGTTCGGCCGTCTCGGCGGCGCGCGCGGCGGTCTCGACGGTCCGCAGCGTGGCGAGCCAGTCGCCGTGATCGCCGGGCGCGGCGGCGGCCAGCGCGGTCAGCGTCCCCGGCAGGTCGCCGTAGAGTCCGGCCGCCACCGCCCGGGGGTGCTCGCGCGCCGGGGCGCAGCGGTCGGCGACGATCAGCGCGGTGTCCGGGCCGAACACCGCCCCGAAGCCGAGCCGGAAGTCCATCGGCACCCCGATCACCAGCGCGACGTCGGCCTGAGCCAGCGCGGTGGAGCGGGCCCGGGAGAACGCCACCTGGTGGTCGGCCCCGACGACGCCGCGCGCCATCCCGTTGGCGAACACCGGGATCCGCAGGGTCTCGGCCAGGTGCAACAGTTCCTTCTCGGCGTGGGCCCACCACACGTTGGTGCCGGCCATGATCACCGGGCGCTGGGCCGCGCTGAGCAGCGCCACCGCCGCGTCCAGGGCCGCGCCGTCGGCCGGCGGCCCGGCCGCAATCTCGGTGAGCGCACCCGGCTGACCGCGGTCGTGCGCCTCGGCGAAGACGTGGTCGAGGGGGAAGTCCACGAACGCCACCCCCGACGGGGCCGCGACCGCCGCGCGCAGTGCGTCGTCGACCCGGTCCCCGGCCGCATCGGGCGACTGGGCGGTGGCCGCGTACCGGGTCAGCGGCGCCACGAACGGGACGTGGTCGATCTCCTGCAGCGAACCCATCCCCCAGCGCAGGTCCGGCGCCCGTCCGCCGAGGACCAGCATCGGCGACTGGTTCTGGGCGGCGGCGGCCATCGCGCTCATCCCGTTGGTCACCCCCGGGCCCGCGGTCAGCGCCACCACGCCGGGGACTCTGGTCACCTTCGACCAGCCCTCGGCGGCGAAGGCTGCGGTCTGCTCGTGACGGGTGTCGATCAGGCGGATGCCCTCGCTGCGGCAGCCGTCGTAGATCGAGAACAGATGGCCGCCGGAGAGGGTGAACATGGTGTCGATCCCGCTGGCCCGCAGCCGGCGGGCGATCAGCCGGCCGGCGTGGACCGTCGTGGGGGCGTCGCTGCTCATCAGCCGAGCCTAGCCAGAGCGCCGGGCTGCCCGGGACCGCGCCGCTGCGGTAGCTTCGCCCGGTACACCCGCGGCCGGGAGGAGAGCAACGTGGAGCCCTACGAGCCCTCGATGAACTGGGGGGCCGAACTGGTCCCCTCGCTGCTGTGGATCCTGCAGTACTGGGCGATCTCGGCGGTCGCCACCCTGGTCGTACTCGTGCTGCTGGCGAGGTACACCCGCTGGGGCCGCCAGTACTGGCGGGTCACCGGCGACTACTTCAAGGGCCCGGAGTCGGTGGGGGTCTGGATCTGGCTGGCCGTCCTGCTGCTCTCGGTGATGGTCATGGTCCGGATCAACGTGCTGCTGAGCTATTTCGGCAATGACCTCTACACCGCGCTGCAGGTCGCCTTCGAGGCCACCAGCGCCGGCGAGGACCAGATGAAGGCCGACGCGGTCAGCGGATTCTGGACCGCACTGAAGATTTTCGGGATCCTGGCCACCATCTACATCAGCCAGGTGATGCTCGACATCTACCTGACCCAGCGCTTCATCATCCGCTGGCGGGTCTGGCTCACCGACCGCCTCACCGGCGACTGGCTCGGCGACCGCGCCTACTATCGCGGCCGGTTCGCCGAGAACCAGACCGACAACCCCGACCAGCGTCTGCAGCTCGACGTCGACATCTTCACCACCGGAACCGGCGGCAACCCCAACACACCCACCGTCGGGACCGGGTCGATGCTGGTGTTCGGCGCCGTCTCGTCGGTGGCGACGGTGTTCGCGTTCGTGCCGATCCTGTGGCGGCTCTCGGGCCCGGTGACCCTCTTCGGGGTCACCCTGGACAAGGCGCTGTTCTGGGTGGCCTTCGTCTACGTGTTCTTCACCACGGTGGTGGCGTTCTGGATCGGCCGGCCGCTGATCCGCTACAGCTTCCGCAACGAGGCCACCAACGCGGCGTTCCGCTACGCCCTGGTCCGGCTGCGCGACGCCGCCGAGGCGGTCGGCTTCTACCGCGGCGAGCGCACCGAGCGCCGCCTGCTACGCGGCCGCTTCAATGCGATCATCACCAACTACCGCGGCTACCTGCGCCGCACCCTGGGCTTCACCGGGTGGAACCTGGCGATGAGTCAGGCCATCACGCCGCTGCCGCTGGCCGTCCAGGCACAGCGGCTGTTCCAGGGCGAGATCGACTTCGGCGACGTCACCCAGTCGGCCTCCGCCTTCTCCGAGATCAGCGGTTCGCTGTCGTTCTTCCGCAACGCCTACGACCAGTTCGCTTCCTACCGGGCGGCGATCATCCGCCTGCACGGGCTCGTCGAGGCCAACGCCGCCGCCAAGGACATGCCCACCCTGACCGCGGTCGCCAGCCATGACGGGTCGGTCGAACTCGACCGGGTCGAGGTCCGCACCCCCGCGGGCGTGCAGTTGGTGGACCCGCTCGACCTGCGGCTGGAGCCCGGCGACGCGATGGTGATCACCGGCCGCTCGGGGGTGGGCAAGACGACACTGCTGCGCAGCCTGGCCCGGATGTGGCCGTACGCCTCGGGCACGATGCGCTACCCACTCGACGACCGGGAGACGCTGTTCCTCTCCCAGCTCCCCTACGTCCCGCTCGGCGACCTGCGCACCGTCGTGTCCTACCCGGCCGAATCCGGGGAGATTCCCGACGCGCGCCTGCAGGAGGCGCTGGCCAGGGTGGCCCTGAGCCACCTGACCGGAAGGCTCAACGAGGTGGCCGACTGGGCCAAGGTGCTCTCACCCGGCGAGCAGCAGCGCATCGCCTTCGCGCGGGTCCTGCTCACCAGACCCCGCGCGGTGTTCCTCGACGAGGCGACCTCGGCGCTGGACGAGGGCCTGGAGTACGTCGTCTACGACCTGATCCGCACCGAGTTGCCCGAGACCATCCTGGTGAGCGTCAGCCACCGGCCCACCGTGGACCGCCACCACCGGATTCACCTGGAGTTGCTCGGCGAGGGCGAGTGGCGGCTGGGCCGGCTCGAGGAGAGCCGGGCCGGCGCGGCGGTCGTCGCCGACTACCGCGAAGACCGGCCCTGACCCGCCGCGGCGGCGGCGTGCGTGCCGGCGCGGCGCCCGAAGAACGAACCCTCGCCGAGCTGGGTGCCGCTGGAGTACCCCTTGCCGTCCTGGGCGATGTTGGAGG
>CAYXOM010000285.1:0-2001 GCA_964466565.1 uncultured Mycobacterium sp. | reverse complement strand
GATCGGCGATCCCAGCGGCATCACCGCCGCGCAGCCGGCGTCCTCGAGCCGGCGAGCCAGGACAGGGTCGTCGGTGGTGTAGGGCAGCACCACGAACCCGTCGTCCACCAGCTGCTCGGCGGCGCGCAGCAACTCGACGGCGTCGGGCAGCAGGGTGCGCTCGTCGGCGATCACCTCCAACTTCACCCAGTCGGTGCCCAACGCCTCGCGGGCCAGCCGGGCGGTGAGCACC
Source organism: uncultured Mycobacterium sp. (assembly GCA_964466565.1). Taxonomy (GTDB): domain Bacteria; phylum Actinomycetota; class Actinomycetes; order Mycobacteriales; family Mycobacteriaceae; genus Mycobacterium. Next base: position 1,769 of record CAYXOM010000285.1, on the reverse strand, counting down.
GCCTCGGCCGCGCCACGGCACCCGGCGGTGTTGGGCAACACCGCGATGTCAAGCCGCTCGAGCAGGTCGAGCACCCCGGTGCCGCCCGCTGCGTCGACCCGCCGGATAGCGACGGTGGTCAGCTCGGTACCCGAGGCCACCAGCGCCTCGGCGAGTACGGTGAGGCTCGGCGCGCCGCCGGTGCCCAGAATGAGCCGGGAGGACAACCCGCGGCCGGCGATGCTGAACGACGTGACCGGTTCAACCACCCTGAACCGCCGTCACCACCTCGACCCGGACCCCGGGGGCGACCCTGCGATTCCACTGCGAGCGAGGCAACACCGCCGAATCCAGTGCCACCGCCAGACCGCGGTCGGGGAAACCCAGGCGGGCCAGCAGGGCGGCGACGGTGATGTCCTCCTCGACGCACACCTCGCGGCCGTTCACCGTCACCCGCACGCCGGTGCGCCCACGGCGAGTTCGGCGACGATGCGCTCGGCGGTCCACGGTGCCAGCAGGATTCCGGAGCGCCCGTGCCCGCAGGCCACCAGGGTCCGCTCGTCGAGGCGGCCCACCAGTGGCATGTTGTCCGGGGTCATCGGGCGCAGGCCGGCGGCGCATTCGGCGAGTTCGTACTCCGCCAGTCCGGGCAGCACCGCGCAGGCGTCGTCGAGCAACTCGCGGACGCCGCCGACCGTGACGGCGGTGTCGTGGCCGTGTTCGAATTGGGTTGCCCCGACCACCACGCCGTCGGCCCGGGGGACCAGATACACCGGCCGGCCGCGCACCCGGGCCCGGATCACCCGCTGCGGCACCGGTATGCAGCCGCGCCGGTGGCGCAGCCGCAGCACCTCGCCCTTCACCGGGCGAACCGGCAGGCCAGGCCACAGCGACGGCGCGTCGACCCCGTTGGCGATCACCACCTCACCGGCGTCGGTGCGGGCCTGCTCGAGCCCGCCGACCGGCCCGGCGAAGCGGACGCCGAGACGCTCGCAATGGTCCGCCAGCCCCCGCAGCAGCATGCGGTTGTCGACGGCCAACTCCTCGGCGGCAAGGAACCCGTACCGGATGCCCTGGGCCAGAAAGGGTTCGACGTCACGGGCCGCTGCTGTCAGGGTCACCGGGTGGCCCTGGCCGGCAAGCCAGTCGGCGACGGAGCGCAGATCGGCGGCATCGGCGCTGTCCAGCGCGACCACGAGGGACTCCCGGGCGGTCACCACCCGGGCCGGCAGCCCGTCGGCGAACCCGTCGTGCCACAGCCGCAGCGACTCCAGTCCGATCGCCAGCAGGCGTTCCTCCCCCGGCCGGGCCTCGCTGTGCGGGGCCAGCATCCCGCCGGCGACCCAGGACGCGGCGGACCGCGACGATGGGCTGCGGTGCACCCGCACCCGCAGGCCGGCCAGGGCGGCGCGCCGGGCCACCGCAAGGCCGATCACCCCGCCGCCCACGACCGCCAGCACTCCGCCGCCCACGTCCCGCTCGCTTCCTCCGCCGGTATGACCCGGATCAGGTGTGACGGTCAGGAGGGCGGCTCCACTCTCAGTCCCCGTTCCCGGGACTCCCGTGTCCGGCCTCCACGCTAGCGGCTACCGTCGCGGTGTGCACGATCTCCGCGCCCGGCTGGAGTCGGCCCGGCTCTACCTGTGCACCGACGCCCGCCGCGAGCGCGGCGACCTCGCGGAGTTCGCCGAGTCGGCCATGGCCGGCGGGGTGGATATCGTGCAGTTGCGGGACAAGGGATCGCCCGGCGAGCGGCGGTTCGGTCCGCTGGAGGCCCGGGCCGAGCTGGC
>CAYXOM010000284.1:0-5473 GCA_964466565.1 uncultured Mycobacterium sp. | reverse complement strand
TCATCGCCGGTTCGGGCTGGCTGTGGTGGGACTCGGCCCGGCAGCGCGCCGCCGAGGCCGCCGGAACCGCGGCGGCGGCGGCGGCCCGGGAGGCCGTGGCGGCGATGCTCAGCTACCGCCCGCAGACCGCCGAACAGGATCTGATGGCCGCCCAGGACCTGCTGACCGGCCCCTACCGCGACGACTACGCCCAGTTGACGACGACGGTGGTGATCCCCGACGCCGTGGCCAAACGGGTGTCCTCCACGGTGACCGTTCCAGCCGCCGCGGCGGTCAGCGCTAGCGCCGGGCGCGCGGTGGTGCTGGCCTACGTCAACCAGACGGTCGTCGAGGGTTCCGGGCCGCCGGCCTACATCCCCTCCCGCGCCCGCGTCGGGATGGAGCGGATCGACGGCCGGTGGCTGGTGTCGGGCTTCGAGACGATCTAGGGAGACGGCGGTGAACGCACCCGAACGGCTGTCGGTCAGCACCCCGACGGTGCGGCTGGAAGCCCTGAGCTGGGGTCCGGCCGGGGCCCCGGTGGCGTTGTGCCTGCACGGGTTTCCCGACACGCCCCACGGGTTCCGCGAACTGGTGCCACTGCTGACCGCCGCGGGATACCGGGTCGTCGCCCCGTTCATGCGCGGATACGCGCCGTCGGAGATCCCCTCCGACGGCGCCTACCACCTCGGGGCACTGATGGCCGACGCGCTCGCGGTCCGGGCTGCGGCGCGACCGGGACCCGACGACGTGGTGATCGGTCATGACTGGGGCGCCATCGCGGCGACCGGGTTGGCCGCCATGCCGGACAGCCCCTTCCGCCGCGCAGTGGTGATGTCGGTCCCGCCGGCCGCCATCCTGCGGACCAGCCGGGGCGCGCTGCTGCGACTGCTGCCCGCACAGCTGCTCCGCAGCTGGTACATCGGCTACTTCCAGCTGCCGTTCGCCCCGGAGCGCTCGGGGGAATGGATCGTGCCGCTGCTCTGGCGCCGCTGGTCACCGGGATACGATGCGGCCGAGGATCTTTCCCGGGTCAGCTCCGCGATAGGGCGTCCGCGCAACTGGTGCGCCGCGTTGGGACCGTACCGGGCCACGATCCGCAACTATCGTCCCCCACCGCGCTACGCCGAGCTGCATCGGTGGTGGACGCGTCCGCCGGCACTGCCGACGCTGTACCTGCACGGTGCCGACGACGGCTGCATGACGGCCGATTTCGTGCCGCTGATCGCCGCCGCGCTGCCCGACGGCAGCGCAGCGGCCGTCGTGGAGGGCGCGGGCCACTTCCTGCACCTCGAACGCCCCCCGGAGGTGGGCCGGCGCATCGTGGATTTCCTCAGGGCTTGAGCGCGGGCATGCGGCGGGCCAGCGTCGTCGTCAGCAGCGACCGCGGCGTCAGGTGGCTGACAGCGGCAGCCACCCGGTTCAAGGTGCCGGGCACGATCACCGCGCGCCCGGCCATCAGCCCGTCCAGCCCGGCGCGGGCCACCTGAGGCGACGGCACCCACAGCGGCCGGGGCATCAGCTTCTCGGCCTCCCGGTCGGGAAACCCGGCGCGCTCGCCGAACCCCGTGCGCACCGGTCCGGGGCACAGCGCACTGACCCGGACGCCGGATCCGCGCAGTTCGGCGCGCAACGCGTGGGTGTAGGACAGCACGAACGCCTTGGCCGCGCCGTACACCGCCCCGCCGGGCAGCGGTCCGAACGCGCCCACCGAGGCGACGTTGAGCACCGCCCCGCGCGCGCGGGCGACCATCGCGGGCACCAACCGGGTGCACAGGTCCACCACCGCGGCCACGTCGACCTCGATCACGGTCATCTCGGCGGCCGGTTCGGCTCGATGCTGGGGGCCCATCACGGCCACGCCGGCGTTGTTGACCAGGATGTCGACCTCCAGGCCCAGCGCGGCCACCCGACCGGGAAGCGACTCCCGTTCCGCCGGCCGGGCAAGGTCTGTGGGGAGTACGGAGGCGCGCTCGCCGAGCTCGGCGGCGAGTCGCTCGAGCAACTCGGCCCGGCGGGCGGCAAGCACGACGTGGTGGCCGCGGGCGTGCAGTTCCCGGGCGATGTCGGCGCCGATACCCGACGAGGCGCCGGTGACGAGAGCTGCCGGCCGCATCATCGGATCCTAGCCGCGCCGGCCGTCCCCGCCGGCCGGGAGATGCTCTAGGTTTGCATGGTGAACGCCTTCGACCTGGGTCTGCTGCTGCTGCGTCTGGTCCTGGGACTGACGATGGCCGCGCACGGCTACAACAAGTTCTTCGGCGCCGGCGGAATCGGCGGCACCGCAGGGTGGTTCGACAGCATCGGGATGAAGCCGGGCTGGCTGCACGCCCGGATCGCCGCGGGCACCGAGATCGCGGCCGGGCTGGGGCTGGCCGCCGGACTGCTGACCCCGGTGACCGCGGCGGGCTTCGTGGCGCTGATGCTCGTTGCCGCCTGGGCGGTGCACCGCGGCAACGGGTTCTTCATCGTCAAGGACGGCTGGGAGTACAACCTGGTGCTGGCCGGTTCGGCGGTGGCGCTGGCGGCGGTCGGCCCGGGCCGCTACAGCCTCGACCACCTGCTCTTCTCGGGCAGCGGCGCCTACCACCTGCTCTACGGTTGGCGCGGGCTGGCGATCGCCCTCGGGCTCGGGGTGGCCGCCGGGATCGGCCAGCTGGTGCTGTTCTTCCGGCCACCGGCCAGGGCGGACAAGGCCTGAGGCGCTCCCGCGCGGGGGCCGGGCCCATGCCGGTGCTGGCGGCTGCCGACCTGCAGCTGTTCCTGCTGTCCGCGGTGGTCCCCAATGATCAGCTCCTGCTCTTCGGCTTCGACGGCGTTCCCGCCCCGCGGGCCGCGGTCGACCAGTTGACCCGCAATGCCCGCGCCTGTCCCGATCTGGGACTGCGGGTCTCCGACGCCGCGCACCGCGCGCGCTGGGTCCCGGGCGCGGTGACGGCCGATCAGGTGCTGATTCACCCGCGCTCGGCATGGCCGCAGTGCCTGGCGGCCGTGGCGGATCTGCCGCCCCTGGACGCGACCCGGGCGGCCTGGCGCGCGCACCTCTTTCCACCCGGGGTCCTGGTGGTGCAGATCGCCCACGCGCTGGGCGACGGCGGCCGTTCGTCGGCCCTGGCCGCCGCCCTGCTGGGCCGCGGAGTCCCGCCGCCCGAGGTCGCGCCGGTGTCGCGCGGCTTCCTGCCCGCACGTTCGGTGGCGGCGGCGCGGGCGCACCGCCGGCTGGTCGCCGACACCGCAGCCGGCCGGCTGCCCGCACCGGCCGGGGAGCGCCCGGCCCTCAGTGTCAACGCCCGGCCGGGGGGACCCGGAACGCTGCGCACCCTGGTGGTCGGCCGCGAGCGGCTGCGCCTGCCGACGGTGACGGTGGGGGCGCTGGCGGCCGTCGGCGAGGCACTCGGCGGCTACCTGACCGACCGGGGGGAGGACGTCAGCCGGCTCGGGGCCGAGGTCCCGATGGCGGCGGCGGGACCGCCATTGGCCCGCAACCACTTTCGCAGCGTCGGCGTCGGTCTTCACCCCGAGCTCGATCCAGAGAGCCGAGCCACCCGGATCGCCCGCGAACTGGCCGGTCAGCGCCGTCGCGCCGAGCACCCCGCAGTGCGTGCCTCCGCCGAGGCTTTCGCCGCGGTGCCGGGCCGGCTCCTGGGATGGGGCGTCTCCCGCTTCGACCCGTCGGCGAGCCGCAGCACGGTGGCCGGGAACACCGTCGTCTCCAGCGTCCACCGTGGCCCGGCCGACCTGAGTCTGGCCGGCGTCCCGGTGCGGTTCACCGCCGGCTATCCCGCGCTCTCGCCGATGATGAGCCTGACGCACGGGGTGCACGGCATCGGCGACACGGTCGCGGTGAGCATTCGCGCCGACCCGGCCAACGTCGACGTCGACGATTACCTCGAGCGCCTCGCCCGGGCACTGGACGCCCGCGACTGAGGCTTATCGGTGATTCCCGGACGGCAGTCCACCACCAGCGTTAAGAAGAAGCATGGGATTTCTCAAACAGGAAGTGCCCACCATCGACTTCGAGGAGTGGAGCAAGGGGACCCGCTCGGAGAAGATCCGGCCGATGGCCCGGCACTGGGCCGAAGTCGGGTTCGGCACTCCGGTGGCGCTGCACCTGTTCTACGTCCTGAAGATCCTGCTCTACGTTCTGGCCGCCGCGACGTTCGCCCTGGCCACCAACGGGATCGACGGCTGGCGCGATGTCGGCTCGTGGTGGACCGAGCCGATCGTCTTCCAGAAGGTGGTGCTGTTCACCATCCTGTTCGAGGTCGTCGGACTTGGGTGCGGGTTCGGGCCGCTGAACAACCGGTTCTACCCCCCGATGGGTTCGATCCTGTATTGGTTGCGCCCCAACACCATCCGGCTTCCGCCCTGGCCCGGCCGGGTTCCGCTGACCCGCGGCGACAATCGCGGCCCTGCCGACATCGCGCTATACGCCGCGCTGCTGGTAGTGCTGCTGGTGGCGCTGTTGTCCGACGGCACCGGCCCGGATCCGGCGCTGGGAACCGAGGTGGGTCTGCTGCCCGCCTGGCAGATGTGGGCGGTCCTGGGCCTGCTGGCGCTGGCGGGCCTGCGCGACAAGACGATCTTCCTGGCGGCTCGCGGCGAGGTGTACGCCCCGTTCGTCGCGGCCTTCCTGTTCGGCGGGGCCAATGTGATCGTCGCCGCCAAACTCGCCTGCGTGGTGATCTGGATGGGCGCGGCGACCTCCAAGCTCAACCGGCATTTCCCGTTCGTGGTCTCCACGATGATGTCCAACAGCCCGGTCATCCGCCCGCGGGCGCTCAAGCGCAGGTTCTTCCAGGACTTCCCCGACGACCTGCGCCCGGGCCCCCCGGCCCGGGCGCTGGCGCATGTGAGCACCGCGATCGAGATGCTGGTGCCACTGGTGCTGCTCTGCTCCGGCGGCGGATGGCCGACCACCCTCGCCGCTATCGTCATGGTGTGCTTCCACCTGGGCATCCTGTCGGCGATCCCGATGGGGGTGCCGCTGGAGTGGAACGTGTTCATGATCTTCTGCGTGCTGAGCCTGTTCGTGGGTCACGCCGATGTCGGGCTCGCCGACATGACCAACCCGCTGCCGATTGCGCTGGCCGCGTGCATGGCGGCGATCGTGATCGCCGGCAACCTGATGCCCCGCAAGATCTCCTTCCTGCCCGGAATGCGCTACTACGCCGGCAACTGGGACACCTCGCTGTGGTGCGTCACGCCGGCCGCCGATCAGAAGATCGCCGACGGAATCGTGTCGATCGCCAACATGCCGGCCGCGCAGCTCGAGCGGCTCTACGGCAGTAAGGAGGCCGCGCAGATCCCGCTGTACATGGGCTATGCGTTCCGGGGTTTCAACACCCACGGCAAGGCACTGTTCACCCTGGCTCACCGGGCGATGGCCGGGCGTGACGAGGCCGACTACTCGCTGACCGACGGCGAGCGGATCTGCAGCATGGCGATGGGCTGGAACTTCGGCGACGGGCACCTGCACAACGAGCAGCTGATC
>CAYXOM010000283.1:0-8659 GCA_964466565.1 uncultured Mycobacterium sp. | reverse complement strand
GGCGCCCCCCCGCCCGGCCAGTACCCGCCGCCCGGCCAGTACCCGGGATACCCGGTGCCGCCCGGCGCTCCGGAGGGCGCCACGAAGTCCGGCAAGGCGGTCGGCGGCGTGCTCGGCGGCCTGGCGGCGCTGACCCTGGCCGCGGTCCTGCTGCTGGGCTTCTGGAAGCCGGGTTTCTTCGTCACCACCAAACTGGACGTCGGCAAGGCCCAGGAGGGCGTCCAGCAGATCCTCACCGACGAGGCGAACGGCTACGGCGCCAGCAACGTCTCCGACGTCCGCTGCAACAACGGGCAGAACCCGACGGTGAAGAAGGGCGACACCTTCAACTGCGAGGTCAGCATCGACGGGACCAAGCGCCAGGTCACGGTGACCTTCCAGGACGACAGGGGCACCTACGAGGTCGGCCGGCCCAAGTAGCGGGTGCGGACACGCGCTAGGCGGCGGCCAGAGCTTTCAGGGCCTTCGTCAGCCGGGCCACCGGCGAGCTCAGACCGTAGGTCTCGGCGATCCGGGTGACCCGGCCGGGATCGGCGGCGCCCGCCGGTAACCGGTCGTCGGGCCGGGACAACTCGACCGGGGCGTCGAGGGCCAGCCGGACCACCGGTCCGGCCGCCTCGACGTAGTCGGCCGCAGCCAGCAGCTTGGCCCGGAACCCCTTGGGCAGCTGCGACTTCGGATCGTGCGCCGCGGCCATGATCGCCGCCAGCGACCCGTACCGAGTGAGCATCGCCGCGCCGGTCTTCTCGCCCACTCCGGGGACTCCGGGCAGCCCGTCGGCGGGATCCCCGCGCAGCAGGGCCAACTCGGCGTAGGCCGCCCCGGCCCGCACGGCCGGCACCCCGTAGCGCTCGGCGACCTCGGCCGGACCGAACAGCGTCGCCTTGGACAGTCCCCGGCCCAGGTAGAGCACCCGGATCGGGACGGGGGAGTCGCTCACCAGCTGCAGCAGGTCGCGGTCGCCGCTGACCACGACCACGGGGTCGCGGCGCTCGGCGGCGGCCAGGGAGCCCAACACGTCGTCCGCCTCGTAGCCGGGCGCGCCCGCGGTGGCGATGCCGTAGGCGTCGAGAAGTTGGAGGATCATCTCCACCTGCGGACCCAGGTCGTCGGGCATCTCCTCGGGTTCGGTGTCGGCGCCGCCGATCGGGCCGGCCTCGCCGATCGGGCCGGCCTCCCCGGCGACCCGGTGCGCCTTGTACGACGGGATGCGATCCACCCGCCACTGCGGTCGCCAGTCGAGGTCCAGGCACACCGCCAGCCGGCCGGGCCGGTGCCGGGTGAGCACGGTGGCCACCGAGTCGAGGAATCCGCGCACCGCGTTGACCGGCCGGCCGTCCGGCGCGGTGATGCTCGCCGGCACGCCGAAGTAGGACCGGAACCACATGCTGGCGCCGTCGAGCAGCAGCAGCGGTGCCGAGGTTGGGGGGGAAGCCACGGCCCTCCACGCTAGCCTGAGGCCCATGGTGGCCCGGTTCGGCAGCGCGGTGTACGCCCGGCGGCTGGCCGCCGCCGCGGCCGGCGCCGGCGCGGCGGGCCTCGACGGGCTGATCGTGACACCCGGGTACGACCTGCGCTACCTGATCGGTTCGCGGGCGCAGACGTTCGAACGCCTCACGGCACTGGTGGTCCCGGCCGGCGGCGATCCGTTGGTGGTGCTGCCGCGGCTGGAGTCAGCGGCACTGCGGGAGTCGGCGGTCGCGGAGTTGGGACTGGCGGTGCGCGACTGGACCGACGGCGAGGATCCCTACGCCCTGGTGGCCGGGGCGCTGGGCGGACGGGCCCGGGTCGCGGTGAACGACGCGATGCCCGCGCTGCACCTGCTGCCGCTGGCCGACCGGCTCGGGTCGCTGCCGCTGCCGGCCACCGGGGTGCTGGCCAGGCTTCGGATGGTCAAGGACGCCGCCGAGATCGAGGCGCTGCGCGTCGCCGGCGCCGCGATCGACCGGGTGCACGCCCGGGTGCCGTCCCTGTTGCGGCCCGGGCGAACCGAGGCCGAGGTCGCCGCGGACATCGACGCCGCCATCGTCGCCGAGGGACATTCGGAGTCGGCGTTCGTCATCGTCGGCTCGGGGCCCAACGGCGCCGACCCGCATCACGAGTGTTCGGATCGGACCCTGTGCCCGGGAGACGTCGTGGTGGTCGACATCGGCGGCCCGGTGGAGCCGGGCTACAACTCCGACTCCACCCGGACCTACTGCCTGGGCGAGCCGGACTCCGAGGTGGCCGAGAGCTACGCGGTGCTGCAGCGGGCCCAGGCCGCCGCGGTTGCCGCGGTGGCCCCCGGAGTCGCGGCGCAGGCGGTCGACGCGGCCGCCCGTGACGTGCTGGCGCAGGCGGGCCTGGCGCGGTACTTCGTGCACCGGACCGGTCACGGCATCGGGCTGTCCGTTCACGAGGAGCCCTACATCGTGGCGGGGAACACCCTGGAACTGGCGGAGGGAATGGCGTTCAGCGTGGAGCCGGGGATCTACCTACCGGGCCGCTGGGGCGCCCGGATCGAGGACATCGTGGTGGTCACCGCCGACGGGGCCGAGGCGCTCAACACCCGCCCGCACGGGCTGAGGCGGGTCTAAGAACGGTCCAGCAGCGAGGCGGAGCCGAGAACCCGCTTGACGAGGACCTCGATCACCACCCGCTGCGGGTTGGGCCGCGGGGTGCGGTAGCGCTGGGCGTAGCGCACCTCGGCGTCGCGGACGGCCTCCGGCTCGCGGTTGACGCTGGCCAGGCCCTCCAGGGACAGCCAGCGGGCTCCGTCGACCTGGGAGAGCACCCCGATGTTGCTGCGCTCGGCGTTGACCGCCTTCTGGGACCCGTCGCTGGTGATCACCCGGGCGATGTGGGTGTGCGGGTCGAAGGTGAAACCGACCGCCACCACGTGCGGGGAGCCGTCGGCGCGCAGCGTGGTCAGCATCGCCAGATGGCGCTCGCCGAGGAACGCGTGCGCTTCGGAGGTCAGCCTGGTGGTGGTGTTCGGCATCGGCCCTCACGCTAGCGCAGGGAATAATCCCCACCGTGGAGGACACAGCCGCGCCGGGCGAACTCGTCGTCATCTTCGGCGCGCGCAGCGAGATCGGCGGGCATCTGGCCCGCAGGGTGGCTCCGGGCGCCCGGACGGTGCTGGCCGCCCGGGGTGCCGGCGGCCTCGCCGCGCAGGCCGCCGCCCTGCGCGCGGCGGGAGCGACGGCGGTGGAGACTCTCGAGTTCGACGCCGACGACCTTGCCTCACATCAAGCGCTGGTCGAGAAGATCGTCGCCGAGCACGGCCCGATCGGCACCGCGGTGCTCGCCTTCGGGGTGCTGGGAGACGCGGCCCGGGCCGAGACCGACCCGGCGCACGCCGCGGCCGTGGTGCACACCGACTACGTGGCCCAGGTCAGCCTGCTCACCGCGCTGGCCACCGCGATGCGGGCCGCCGGACGCGGCCGGCTGGTGGTGTTCTCCTCGGTGGCCGGGGTGCGGGTGCGCCGGGCCAACTATGTCTACGGCTCGGCCAAGGCCGGCCTCGACGGCTTCGCCTGCGGCCTGTCCGACGCGCTGCACGGCAGCGGGGTCTCGGTGCTCATCGTCCGGCCCGGCTTCGTGATCGGCCGGATGACCGCCGGGATGGACCCCGCTCCGCTGTCGAGCACTCCCGAGCAGGTGGCCGCCGCCACCGCGCGGGCGCTGGACCGGGGCCGCCGCACGGTGTGGGTGCCGTGGACGCTGCGGCCGCTGTTCGCGGTACTGAAACTGCTGCCCGCCGTGCTCTGGAGGCGGATGCCGCGATGAGTCCCGAGCCGGCGGATGCCGCGATGAGTCCCGAGCCGGCGGATGCCGCGATGAGTCCCGAGCCGGCGATCGTCGTGGTCGGCATCGGCGCCGACGGAATGGCCGGACTGGCGCCCGCCGCCCGCGGTGCACTGTGCGGCGCCCGCGTGGTGTTCGGCTCGCCGCGCCAACTCGGCCTCCTCGACCACACCGTCACCGCCGAACGGCGGCCCTGGCCCACCCCGATGCGCCCGGCGCTGGAGAGCCTGCTCGACGACGCCGCGGGTGCCCGCGTGCACGTCGTCGCCAGCGGAGACCCGTTGCTGCACGGTGTGGGGAGCACCCTGATCCGGCTGTACCCCGGGCGGGTCCGGGTTCTGCCGCACGTCTCGTCGGTGACGCTGGCCTGCGCCCGGATGGGGTGGAGCACCCAGGACACCGAGGTCATCAGCCTCATCACCGCTCCCGTCCACACCGCGGTGCGCCGCGGGGGCCGGGCCGTGGTGCTCTCGCGGGACGCGGGGACCCCGGCCGAGCTCGCCGCGGCGCTGTCCGAAACAGGCCGCGGCGCATCGCAGTTCACCGTCCTCGAACAGCTCGGCGGTCCGGGCGAGCGGATCCGGGAGGGACCCGCGGAGGCCTGGGCCGTGGCACCGCCGGGCGACCTCGACGACCTCAACGTCGTCGCGGTGCGGTACCTGCCCGACGAACCCGACGCCCCGGTGCTGCCCGACGACGCCCTGCTGCACGACGGACAGATCACCAAGCAGAGCATCCGGGCGGTCACCCTGGCCGCGCTGGCGCCCCGGCCCGGCGAAGTGCTGTGGGACGTCGGGTCGGGGTCGGGCAGCATCGCCGTCGAGTGGTGCCGCGCCGCGCCGGGCACCAGCGCGGTGGCCTTCGAGTCCGCGCCGCAGCGCCGGGCGCGAATCGCGGCCAACGCCCGGGCCTTCGGGGCGCGGATCGACGTGCGCGGCGAGGCGCCCGGGGACTTCGCCGGCGCCACGCGGCCCGACGCGGTCTTCGTCGGCGGCGGGCTCGGTGCTCCCGGGTTGCTGGCCGCCTGCCTGGCGGTCCTCGGCCCGGGGGGCCGGATGGTGGTCAACGCCGTGACCGTGGAATCCGAAGCCGTTGTCGGCCAGTGGCATTCCGAACTCGGCGGTGAGTTGCGCCGCTTTCAGCACTATCGCGGCGAGCCCCTGGGCGGATTCACCGGGTGGCGGCCGCTGATGCCGATCACCCAGTGGCTGGTGACGCTGCCGTGATCGCGAGCCGGTCGTGACCGTCCACTTCATCGGCGCCGGACCCGGCGCGGCCGACCTGATCACCGTGCGCGGCCGCCGGCTGATCGAGCGTTGCGGAGTCTGTCTGTACGCGGGCTCGATAATTCCGGCGGATCTGCTGGCGTTCTGCCCGCCTCAGGCCCGGGTGGTCGATACCGGCCCGCTGACCCTCGACGAGATCGTCGCCGAGATCGCCCGCGCCGACGCCGAGGGCCACGACGTGGCGCGGCTGCACTCGGGTGACCCGTCGCTCTACAGCGCGCTGGCCGAACAGTGCCGACGGCTCGACGCGCTCGGCATCGGCTACCAGATCGTGCCGGGCGTGCCGGCCTTCGCCGCCGCGGCCGCGGTGCTGGGCCGCGAACTCACGGTGCCCGGGGTGGCCCAGACCGTGACCCTGACCCGGGTGGCGACCCTGTCCACGCCGATGCCCGCCGGGGAGGATCTCGCCGCGCTGGCCACGCGCGGCGGCACGCTGGTCATCCACCTGGCCGCGCACCGGGCCGAGGCGGTGGCGGCCGAACTGCTGGCCGCCGGGCTGCGACCCGACACCCCGGCGGCCGCCGTGGCCTTCGCCAGCCGGCCCGAACAGGTGGTGCTGCGCACCACCCTGCGCGACCTGCCCGCGCGCCTGCGGGAGGCGGCGGTGACCCGGACGGCGGTGATCGTCGTCGGCGACGCGCTGGCCGCCGAGGGTTTCGCCGACAGCTACCTGTACTCCACCGGACGTACCCGCGGGGAACGTCACTGATGCGGGTGCTGCTGCTCGGCGGTACCGCCGAGGCGCGGGAGGCCGCCGCCCGGCTGTATCCCCGGACCGACATCGTCAGCTCGCTGGCCGGCCGGGTGCCCGACCCGACTCTGCCGGCCGGGCCGGTGCGGATCGGGGGATTCGGCGGCGTCGCCGGGCTGCGCGCCTGGCTGACCGACAGCCGGATCACCGCGGTGCTCGACGCCACTCACCCGTTCGCCGGCACCATCACCGCCAACGCGGCGCGGGCCTGCGCCGAACTGGGGCTGGCGCATCTGGTGCTGGTCCGCCCGGCCTGGGATCCCGGCTCCGCCCGGCTGGTTGCCTCGGTCGCCGAGGCCGCCGGCGTCGTCGCCGCCGAGGGGTTCTCCCGGGTGTTCCTGACGACCGGCCGCTCGGGCGTCGGGGAGTTCCGGGAGGCCGACGCGTGGTTCCTGATCCGGGTGGTCACCGCGCCGCGGCCGGGCGATCTGCCGCGGCGCGCTGAACTCGTCGTCTCCCGCGGGCCCTACCGGTACGACGACGAACTGGCGCTCATGCGCGGGCACCGGATCGACGCGCTGGTGACCAAGAACAGCGGTGGTGAGCACACCCGGGCCAAAATCGACGCGGCCGAGACGCTGGGCGCCGCGGTGGTGATGATCGAGCGCCCGCCCCTGCCGGCCGGCGTCGCGGTGACCGGGTCGGTCGGTGAGGCGGTGGACTGGGTGCTCAACCGGGGTACCGGCGCGGGGTGAACATCCGGTCGCCGTGCACCGCGTCGCCGTACCACTGTGTCTGCGACGAGCCGATGATCAGCAGGCAGCGCATGTCCACCGCGGCGGGGTCCAGGTCGGCCAGTCGCACCACCGTCACCGACTCCTCGGGGCCGGACACGTCACGCCCGATCACCACCGGGGTGCCGGCGTCGCGGTGCTCGAGCACCAGGTCCCGCAGGGCCGCCACCTGCCAGGTGCGGCTCTTCGACGCCGGGTTGTAGACGGCCAGAACCAGATCGGCGGCCGCGGCGGCGGAGATCCGGGAGGCGATCACCTCCCACGGCTTGAGCCGGTCGGACAGCGACAGCACCGCGTAGTCGTGACCCAACGGGGCGCCCACCCGGCTGGCGACCGCCTGTGCGGCGGTCATCGCCGGGATCACCCGTACCCTGACCGCCGGCCACTGCTTGGCCTCCTCGAGCACGGCGGTCGCCATCGCGAAGACCCCGGGATCGCCGGAGGACACCACGGCCACCGCCCGGCCCTGCTCGGCGAGTTCGCAGGCGAGCCGCGCGCGCTGCGACTCCTCGGTGTTGCCGGAGGGGTGCCGGCGCTGGCCGGGCACCGGTGCCACCCGCTGCAGGTACGGGCCGTAGCCCACCAGATCGGTGGCGGCGGCCAGTTCGCGCCGGCTCTGCGGCGTCAGCCAGTCCGCGGTTCCGGGCCCCAGTCCGACCACCGCCACCGTGCCGGCCCGGGGCACCGCCGGGGGGGTGGTCGACCGGCCGGGCAGGATCGCCAGCGAGAAGTAGGGCACCTCGGCGTCGTCCACCTCGGCGGCGGGCAGCACCTTCTGCCCGGCGGTGCTGGCCTGCTCGACGTAGCGCGCCTCGTCGAGCCGGCCGGCCAGGGTCAGCGCCTCGCGCACCTGCGGGTAGGTGCGGCCCAGCTTCATCACCACCGCGGCGTCGGCATCGCCGAGCCGGCGCGCCAGCTCGGCCACCCCGAGCGTGCCGGGCAGCACGGTGAGGACCTCCTCACCGGTGACCAGCGGGGTGGCGATCGCCGCCGAGGCCGCGCTGACCGAGGTGACCCCCGGGACGATCACGGTCGCGAACCGGTCCGCCAGCCGGGTGTGCAGGTGCATGTAGCTGCTGTAGAACAGGGGGTCGCCCTCGGCCAGCAGTGCCACGTCCCGCCCGGCCGACAGATGCTCAGCGAGGCGCCCGGCGGCGTCGGCGTAGAAGTCCGCCATGGCGCCCCGGTAGCCCCCGGGATGATCGGTGGTCCCGGTGGTGACCGGGTAGACCAGGTGCTCCTCGAGCTGGCCGGCCCGCAGGTGGGGCTCGGCGATCCGGCGGGCGATGCTGCGGCCGTGGCCGGCGCTGTGATACGCCACCACGTCGGCGGCGGCGATCACGCGGGCGGCCTTAAGGGTGACGAGCTCGGGGTCGCCCGGGCCCAGGCCGACCCCGTAAAGCGTTCCGGCGCAGTTCTTTCCGGTCATTCCGGCACGCTTGCGATCGCGTTGACCGCCGCGGCCGCCATCGCGCTGCCGCCGCGCCGGCCGGTGACCACCAGGTAGTCCATCCCGCGCGGATCGTCGACGAGGGCCTGCTTGGACTGCGCGGAGCCGACGAAGCCCACCGGGCCGCCCAGCACCGCCACCGGGGCCGGAGCGCCCTCGTCGATCAGCTCCAGCAGCCGGAACAGTGCGGTGGGGGCGTTGCCGACGGCCAGGACGGCTCCGCCCAGCCGGTCGGCGACGAGGTCAACCCCGGCCGCCGAGCGGGTGCTGCCCAGCCGGTGCGCCAGGTCGGCGGTACGCGGATCGGCCACCATCGAGACCACCTCGTTGCCGGTGGGGAGTCGCGCCGAGGTGATCCCGGCGGCGACCATCGACGAATCGCACAGGATCGGCGCCCCGGCCAGTAGCGCGTGGTGGGTGGCGTCGACCACGCCGGGGGTGAAGGCGACGTGTCCGGTGAGGTCGACCTGCCCGCAGGTGTGGATGAGCCGCACCACCACCCTCGCCACGTCGGGCGGGAACCGCTCCAGGTCGGCCTCGGCCCGGATGGTCGCGAACGACTGCCGGTAGATCTCGGCGGCGTCGCGGGTGTAGTCGAGCACGCTGATCACCCTAATTGCGCCGGGCGGGCGGCTGGTGCGGGAGGTCC
>CAYXOM010000282.1:0-1631 GCA_964466565.1 uncultured Mycobacterium sp. | reverse complement strand
GTGATGATCCTGGGCGGCAGGCAGGACCCCTGAGGTGGCCGACACCGTCCAGGGCATGCTGCGGGAACGACTCGGCGACCGAGCTCCCGCGGTCAAGTACGGCGACCGGATGTGGACCTGGGACGAGCACCTCGACGAGGCGTCGCGGACGGCCGCGGCGCTCATCGCGATGGCTGAGCAGCACCGTCCCCTGCACGTCGGTGTACTGCTGGGCAACACCCCGCGAATGCTCGCCGCGATGGCCGCCGCCGGACTTGGCGGGTTCGTGCTGGCCGGGATCAACGGCACCCGCCGCGGCGCCGGCCTGGCCCGCGACATCGCCACCGCGGACTGCCAGATCCTGCTCACCGACGCCGCGCACCGCCACCTGCTCGCCGACGTGGACCTGCCCGGGGTACGGGTGCTCGACGTCGACGCGCCGGGCTGGGAGGCGATGCTGGCCACCGCCCGCGGTCTGCGCCCGCACCGGGAGGTCGGCCCCACCGACACGTTCATGCTGATCTTCACCTCGGGCACCAGTGGCGAGCCCAAGGCGGTCCGGGTGGCGCACATGATGGTGCCGTTCTCGGGAACCACCCTGGTGCAACGGTTCTCGATTACCGCCTCGGACGTCTGTTATCTGTCGATGCCGCTGTTCCACTCCAATGCGGTGCTGGCGGGCTGGGCGGTGGCGCTGGCCGCGGGAGCCGCGATGGCGCCGGCGACCTTCTCGGCTTCGGCGCTGCTGTCCGACCTGCGCCGCTACGGTGCCACCTACCTCAACTACGTCGGCAAGCCGCTCGCCTACGTGCTGGCCACCCCCGAACGCCCGGATGACCGCGACAACCCGTTGCGGGTCGCCTTCGGCAACGAGGCCGCCGAGCGCGACATCGCCGAGTTCGGCCGTCGGTTCGACGCGCAGGTGTTCGACGCCTTCGGCTCGACGGAGGGAGCGGTGATCATCACCCGCGACGACGGTGGCTGCCCGGCCGGTTCGGTGGGTCGGGGTTTCCCGGGGGTCGCCGTCTACGACCCGCAGACCCTCACCGAGTGCCCGCCGGCGATGTTCGACGCCAACGGCGCGCTGACCAACGCCGCAGATGCGATCGGGGAGATCGTGAACACCACCGGCGGGGGACTGTTCAGCGGTTACTACAACGACCCCGGGGCCACCGCCGAGCGGATGCGGCACGGAATGTACTGGTCGGGAGATCTGGCCTACCGCGACGCCGACGGCTGGATCTACCTCGCCGGGCGGACCGGCGACTGGCTGCGGGTGGACGGGGAGAATCTGGCCTGCGCGCCGATCGAGCGGATCCTGCTGCGTCTTCCCGCGGTCAACCGCGTCGCGGTCTACCCGGTGCCCGACGAGCACGTCGGCGACGCGGTGATGGCCGCACTCGTGCTCGTACCGGGCGCGGCGCTGAGTCCGGCGCAGTTCGGCGACTTCCTGGCAGGTCAGGCCGACCTCTCGCCGAAGGCGTGGCCGCGCTACGTCTGGATCGCCGGAGACCTGCCGGTCACCGCGACCAACAAGATCCTCAAGCGCAGCCTGACCGAGCGGGGACTGGCGGTGGC
The DNA here is from genome assembly GCA_964466565.1 of uncultured Mycobacterium sp. Lineage (GTDB taxonomy): Bacteria > Actinomycetota > Actinomycetes > Mycobacteriales > Mycobacteriaceae > Mycobacterium. The sequence goes on along the minus strand of CAYXOM010000282.1, from coordinate 74 downwards.
CTCCGGTCCGCTGTGGGAGCGTGGCCCGCGGTCGGGCCGCTACCGCGTCCGGACCGGCTGAGACCCGGCCCGAG
>CAYXOM010000281.1:0-1612 GCA_964466565.1 uncultured Mycobacterium sp. | reverse complement strand
CTCCTACATCAACCACTCGACGAGTTCGATCCACCCGATCGCCTCCAAGATCGAGATCCGCAAGGAAGGCAAGATCGGCCGCGTCTACTACCCGGCGCCGTACATGACCAACGAGAACCTCGACTACTACCAGGACGCCTACGAGATCGGCTACGAGAAGATCATCGACACTTACGCCGCCGCCACCCAGCACGTGGACCAGGGGCTGAGCCTGACGCTGTTCTTCAAGGACACCGCCACCACCCGGGATGTCAACAAGGCCCAGATCTACGCCTGGCGCAAGGGCATCAAGACGCTGTATTACATCCGCCTTCGGCAGATGGCCCTGGAGGGCACCGAGGTCGAGGGCTGCGTGTCCTGCATGTTGTGAGGCCCTGGCGGGAACCGGGCCGGTCCGGTGACCGGCACCCGATCAAGGGGCTGGTGGGTTTGCCCACCGGAGTCGCGGGCGACCCGCTACGTGGGTCGGGTCGGCGCGCTGGCCATCGCCTTGGGTGTGGGAGCGGCCGTGGCCGCTCCGGCGCTGGCATTTGCTGACACCGACGGTTCGGGCGGATCGACGGGTTCCAGCGAGGCCGGTGGAGCGCTGACGCGCTCATCGGCGACTACGGGCGACTCGCGGGCGGCGTCCCGCGGCGCTTTCTGGGACGGCGATGCGAATTCTTCGGACGGGGATGAGAGCAGCCGGCGTCCGGCTGGTCGGGGCAGCGGATCAGCGGCGGAGAGCTCCGACCCGGTCGAGGTGACCGGCGAGGCGGCGGAGCCGGAGAGTTCCGACCCGATCGAGGAAGTCATCGACGCGGTGGGGGAGGACGCCGCGGGAGGGTCTGCGCCCCCCTCCGGGGACCCGCAGCAGGCGGAGTCGACTCCGGCTCAGGTGCCCTCGCAGGCCTCGGGTGCGGATGCGCGACCCGGTGACGCTGGGCGGCGGGTGGCACCGGCGACGGAGGTGGGCGCATCGCCGGCGGCCGGGGACGTGGCTGGTCAGGATGTGGCGGTGGGTGCGCCTGTGCCGGCCGACGCCGCGGTTTCGGGGCCGCCCGTGGAGACCGAGGTGTCGGCGATCGTGTCCGACGTGGTGCCTCCTGTCGGCGAGGTCGGTTCGGATTCGGTTGGGGTGGTTGCTGATTCGGTTCCGGTGATGGCTCCGGCCCCGGCGGCCGTGTCGGATGGTCTGGGTTCGGGGCTGTTGGGGTGGCTGGGTGCCGGCGGCGGGGGCTCGCTGCCGTTGGCGGGGCCGTTGATGCTGGGTCTGGCCGGTGTGGCGCGCCGCGATTTCGATCGGCCTTCGGCGGCGGTGTTGCCGGCGGCGGCGGTGTCCAGCGGTGAGCCGTTGGGAGCGTCGGCGGCGGCGGTGGGCAATCCGATCACTGATCTGATTCGGGTGTTCTTCGGGAATGGTTCTGCCGATAATCCCAATGCCGGGATTTTGTTCGGCAACGGTTATTCGTGGACGGCCGAGACCTGCCCGACGGGCGCGTGCAACGGCGGTAACGGCGGCCTGATCGGCAGTGGTGGCGCCGGCTACGGCGGTGGCAACGGCGGCAGCGCGGGCTGGTTTGGCAATGGGGGTGCCGGCGGGGCCGGGACAGCTGGTGGTGCGGGCGGTGCG
>CAYXOM010000280.1:0-6085 GCA_964466565.1 uncultured Mycobacterium sp. | reverse complement strand
GCCATCTCCGTGGTCCCCGCCCTGCTGCCGGCCGTCATCGAGACCGCCCGGCCGGGGTCCACGAAGCGCATCAAGGACGGCTACGAGCGGATCATGGAGGTCCACGGCCGCTGGATCACCGCGGTGCTGCTGTTGGCCGCCGCCGCCTTCGTCGGGCACAGCGCCTGGGAGAAGCTGCCGGACCGCTGAGGCTTCGCGCCGCGCGTATCGTCACCCCCATGACACCGACGGCCGCCCCGCCCCCGGGCCCGCGGCTGCCCGCGTGGCTGCAGACCGCCGTCATGATCCGGTTCTGGCCGCGGGCGGTGGCCGCCTGCCGGCGCCGCTACGGCGACGTCTTCACGCTGCGCATCGCCGGTGAGGGCACCGTCGTCTACCTCGCCGACCCGGCCGCCATCAAGACGGTGTTCGCCGGCGACCCGCGCATCTTCCACGCCGGGGAGGCCAACGCGATGCTGGCCGGGATCCTGGGCGAGGACTCGGTGCTGATCGTCGACGAGGACGTGCACCGCGACCGCCGCCGGCTGATGCTGGCGCCGTTCGCCCGCGACCCGGTGGCCCGCCTCGCCCCGGTGATCGCCGAGATCGCCGCCGCCGACATCGCGCGCTGGCCGGTCGGGCGTGAGTTCGCCGTCAGCCCGCGGTTCTGCGGCCTCACGCTGGAGGTGATCATGCGCACGGTGATCGGCGCCACCGATCCCGCCCGGCTGGACGCGCTGCGCCGGGCGCTGCCCAGGGTGCTCGACATCGGGCCGTGGACCATGGCGGCGGTGGCGCGCCCTGAGCTGCAGCAGCGCCTGCCGTGGCGCTACCTGCGCCGCCGCATCGCCGAGGCCGACCGGCTGCTCTACGCCGAGATCGCCGAGCGACGCGCCGACCCGGACCTCGAACGCCGCACCGACGTGCTGGCCATGCTGGTGCGCGCGGCCGGCGAGGACGGCCGGCAGATGACCGACAGCGAGCTGCGCGACCAGCTGATGACGCTGCTGGCGGCCGGCCACGACACCACCGCCACCGCCCTGAGCTGGGCGCTGGAGCGGCTGACCCGCCATCCGGCCGAACTGGCCCGCGCGGTCGAGGCGGCGAACGCCGCCGCGGCCGGCGACCCGGCGGGCGCGCAGTACCTCGAGGCTCTCGCCAAGGAGACGCTGCGGATCCGGTCGGTGGTGTTCGACGTCGGCCGCACGCTCACCGCGCCGGTCGAAGTGGCCGGTTACCGGCTGCCGGCCGGGGTGATGGTGGCGCCCGGGATCGGCCTGGTGCACAGCAGCGCCGCGGTCTACGACGACCCCGAGCGCTTCGACCCCGGGCGGATGCTCGGCGCCACCCTGAGTCCGACGACGTGGCTGCCGTTCGGCGGCGGCAACCGCCGCTGCCTCGGCGCGGGCTTCGCGATGGCCGAGATGACGATCGTGCTGCGCGAGGTCCTGCGCCGCGTCGACCTGGCGACCACCACCGCCCCCGGCGAACGCCGGCGCGTGCGCGGGGTCGTCCTCGAACCGCACCGCGGCGCGCGCATCCGGGTGATCGCCCGCCGCGATGTCCCGCTGGCGGCACCGCACCGGGACCGGGCCGGCGGCTGCCCCGTCGCGGGCTGAGGCGAGCCGCGCGCCGGCGGACTCATCACCGCCGTTGCTTCACCTGTTTTCCAGGAACGTCCCGAGGACTGCGTTGAAGGCCTGCGGATTGTCCATGTTGGCGTTGTGGGCCGCGTTCGGGATGATTTCCAGCGGACGATTCTCGCGTCTAGCCCATTCGCGGCAGTATTGCCGGACTTTGCCGGTGCGATCGAACTCGCCGTAGACGATGAGCAGCGGATGCGGCAGGTCAAAATCGCGGGCATAGTTGTGCAGTCCGCCGTAGACCTCGCCCATAATGTCGACAATTTCGGTTTTGGTCAGCCCCCGCAGCGTTTCCAGGGCGTATTCCCGTGCTGATTCGCGAAGCGCAATTTGCCCGGCAATGGTCTCAATCAGGAAGTTGTAGGGGTAGAGCTTGAGCAGCGCCGGGGTGATGGATAGCAGCCAGGTATCCAGCGCCGAATAATAATCGGGATGCACCGGCGACGAGTCGACCGCCGACAGGCTGCGCGCGCGCTGCGGGAAGTCCAGCGCGGCCATTTGGATGATGTACCCGCCCATCGACTGCCCAACCAGATGGGCCGCTTTGATGTTTTCCGCGTCGAGGATGTTGACCAACTCCCGCGCCGCATTCAGCAGGGAAAAACCGCGATAGGGACGCGACTTGCCATGCGCCGGGACATCCCAACTGATCACCTTGTACCGTTTGGCGAAATAGTCCATCTGCGGCTGGAACAGGCCGTTGTCCATCAGCGCGCCGTGCGTGAACAGGATGCACTGCTCGCCCGCGCCCATCGTCCAGTAGTGGACTGTCCCGCCCGCGCTACTGATTGTTTTGTGGTTCAAAAGACTCCTTTCTCATTTGAAACCGTCCCACAGGTGTTTCAACGGGAAAGTTAACGTCTCTTCAGCCCTGGGTACGGTGATGGTCAGGAACGGGAACGACGACGGGAGATGCCGGTGACGCTGGGCGTGCTGGTCGGGTACGACGGGTCGCCGGCGGCCGGGGCCGCCATCGACGTCGGTGCCGTGCTGCTGCCCGGGGCGCGCGCCTGGGTCACCTACCTGTGGGTGCCGCCGTTCGCCAGCGACGAGGTGCGCCGCCGGCTCTGGGAGGGCGCCCGCGACGTCAACAGCCTGGTGGAACTGGTCGAGCGCGAGGGCGAGCGGGAGGCCCAGCGCATCGCGCGGATGGGGGTGACGCTGGCCCGCGCGGCGGGCTGGGAGGCCGAGCCGCTGCTCGAGCGCACCTGGAGTTCGGAGGCCACCCGCATCGCCGCCGCCGCCGGCGAGGTCGGCGCCGACCTGGTGGTGATGGGCTCGCGCGGGCTAGGCGGCACCCAGGCGCTGCTGGGCAGCGTCTCGGACATGGTGGTCCACTACTCCGACCGCCCGGTCCTGGTGGTGCGCCACCCGATGCTCTCCGCGGAGTTCGACGCCCTGCCCGACGGGCCGGTGGTGCTGGGCTGGGACGGCTCGGCCGGGTCGCACACCGCGCTGGCGGCGGCTCGCCGGCTGCTGCCGGGTCGCCGCTTCGTCGCGGTGTCGGTCGGGGAGGACACCGAAGCGGGCGACGTGCCCGTCGACGGCGCCGTGGAGTTCCGCACGGTCGATCGGGGCCGCGGGTTCGGGAAACGCTCGGTCGCCGGTGCGGTGATCGACGCCGCCACCGACGCCGGGGCGGCGCTGATCGTCGTCGGCTCCCGGGGTCAGTCCGCGGCGCGCGAGATCATGCTGGGCAGCGTCGCCAAGGGGACCCTGCACCAAAGCCACCGCCCGGTCATGGTGGTGCCTGGCGAGGCTGGCTGACCTCACCGGCGGGCCGGGGCCCGCCGAGCAGTGCGTCGAGCGTGTCCGCGGCGGTGCCGGCCGCCGAGGAGAACGGTTCGAGCACGAAAACCCCTGCGGCGCGCAGCTGTTCAGCGTCGTGGTGGGTGTGGGCCGTCATCGCGATGTTGCCGTCGTAGAGGTGGTGGCGCAGGCCGTCCAGCAGGGCCAGGTTGGTACTCAGGACCGGGATCGCGCTCACCACGCAGCGGGTCCGGTTCAGCGGCAGCACGTCGAGCAGATGCACGTCCTCGGCGCTGCCGTAGGTGACGCTGACGCCGTCGACCGGCTGGGTCCGGACCTTGTTCGGGTCGAAGTCGACGGCCAGCACCCGGCGGCCGGCCGCGGCCAGCCGTTCGGCGAGGTGGCTGCCGAACCGGCCCGTTCCGAAGACCAGCACGTCGATGTCCTCCTCGTCGTCGGCCTCCGGCGTGCGCCTGGGCCCCCGCTCGAACACCGCCAGCCACCGTTTGAGTCGGTCGTAGAGCTGGTGGGAGTACATGATCATGTACGTCGAGACGCCGATGGTGATCAGCCCGACGACGGTGATGAGGCTGACGGTGGCGCCGGTGATGTGCCCCAGGCTCAGTCCGAGTGCCGCGAGGATCAGGGAGAACTCCGAGATCTGCGCGACGGTGAGCCCGGCCAGGAAGCTCACCCGCACGGGGTAGCGCATCGCCGACATGATGACGATGACGATCAGCGGGTTGCCGATCAGGACGAACAGCGAGAACACCAGCGCGGCGGTGACCTGGCCGCCGGCGGCGTCGAACTCCAGCCGCGAACCCAGGTCGAGGAAGAAGAACAGCAGCAGGAAGTCGCGCAGGCTGACCAGCCGGGCGCCCAGCGCGTCGCGGAACGGCGTGCTGGCCAGCGACACCCCGGCCAGGAACGCGCCGACCTCGGAGCTGAAGCCGAGCCACTCGCTGAGCGCGGCCACCGACACCGCGTAGGAGACCCCGAAGAGCACCAGCAACTCCTGCGACTTGGCGATCCGCGACAGCAGCCAGGGCAGCACGTAGCGCGTCAGCAGCCAGATCCCGACCAGCAGGCCCAGGCCCTTGGCCACCACCGTCAGTACTCCCCGGCCGAGACTGTCGCCGGTGTCCTGACCGAACGCGGTCAGCCCGATCATCACCAGCACCACCACGATGTCCTGGACGATGAGGAATCCGACCGCGATCCGGCCGTGCAACTGGTCGAGCTCGCGTTTGTCCGACAGCAGCTTGACGATGATGATCGTGGACGAGAACGTCAGTGCCACAGCGATGTAGATCGCCGTGACGCTGTCCATTCCCAGGGCGATCGCGATCAGGTAGCCGATCACCGAGGTGAAGATCACCTGGCCCAGGCCGGTGGCCACCGCGACCGGTCCGGTGCTGCGGATCAGCTGCAGATCCAGCCGCAGACCCACCAGGAACAGCAGGATCGCGATGCCCAGCCGGGCCAGCAGTTCGATGGTGTCGTCGGCCGACACCCAGCCGGTCCCGACCGGGCCGACGGCGATGCCGACGGCGAGGAACGCCACGATCAGCGGCTGGCGCAGCCGGGGCGCCACCAGTCCGGCCACCGTGGCGATGGCCAGGATCAGCGCCATGGTGGCGAACGAATGGGAACTCACGCCCGCACACCCTTCCCGCCGGCCCGCGACCACTTGTCGAGGCCGACGACCACGCTGATGCCCGCGGCGATCGCCAGGATCCGCAGCCAGGCGGCCGCATCCAGGGGCGCGGTCCGGAACACGGCGTTCATGGCGGGACTATAGGTGAACGCCATCTGGGCCAGCGCCTGCAGCGCGACGCCGCCGATCAGCCAGCGGTTGCTCAACAGGCCGATGCGCCAGGCCGACCGGGTCAGCGACCGGCAGCTGAACAGATAGAACGCCTCGACGGTGACGAACAGGTTGACCGCGGCGGTGCGGGCTTCGGGCAGCGAGGCGCCGTTGGCCAGTTCCCACTCGAACAGGTACCAGGCGGCGAGCACCAGCAGCCCGGAGACCAGCAGGATGCGTGCCACCAGGGCGCGGGTCAGCAGCGGCTGGTCGGGATCACGAGGGGGCCGCGCCATGATGCCGGCCTCCTTGGGCTCGAAGGCCAGCATCAGGCCCAGCAGCACCGCGGTGGTCATGTTGATCCACAGAATCTGGGTCGGCAGGATCGGCAGCGCCGCCCCGGCGATGATGGCCACCAGGATCACCAGGCCCTCGGCCACGTTGGTGGGCAGGGTCCAGGTGATGAACTTGGTGAGGTTGTCGAAGACCCCCCGGCCCTCCTCAACCGCAGCCTCGATGGTGGCGAAGTCGTCGTCGACGAGCACGATGTCGGCCGCGTCCTTGGCCACCTCGGTTCCGCCCCGGCCCATGGCCACCCCGATGTTGGCCTGCCGCAGTGCGGGGGCGTCGTTGACCCCGTCACCGGTCATCGCCACGATGTGTCCGCGGGCCTGCAGCGCCTCGACCAGTCGCAGCTTCTGCTCGGGGGAGACGCGGGCGAAGACACTGGCGCGCTCGACGGCGCCCGGCAGGTCGTCGGCCGGCAGCGCGGCCAGTTCGGTGCCCGTCAGCACCGCGCCGGCGCCGGGCTCGCCGGCGAGGAGTCCGACGCTGCCGGCGATCGCGCTCGCCGTGCCCGCATGGTCACCGGTGATCATCTTCACCGCGATTCCCGCCGACTGGCAGG
>CAYXOM010000279.1:0-7024 GCA_964466565.1 uncultured Mycobacterium sp. | reverse complement strand
GACGACGACGGCGGTGCCGATCTCGACGCTGGTCTGCTGGGACACCACCGGCGGCCCGCTGCCGCACGATCAGCGCCACCGTGGGGACGGCGATCGCGGTCAGCTTCAGCCAGTATTGAAAGGCCTGCACGAAGGTGATTGACCGCATGCCGCCGCCGACGACGTTGACGACGACAATGCCGGCAACGACCAGCGGTCCGGTCCAGACGGGTAGTCCCAGAAGCGTTTTCAGTGCCAGACCGGCGCCCTGGTACTGCGGTACCAGATAAAGGACGCAGACGCCGATCACGACGACCATTGCGGCACGGCGCACCGGCCGGGAGTCGAGCCGGAATTCGGCGAAGTCCGGGACCGTATATGCCCCCGAACGGCGCAGCGGCGCGGCGACGAACAGGAGCAACCCGAGGTAACCGGCGGTGAAGCCGACCGGGTACCACAGCGCGTCGGCGCCGTACTTGGCGATCAGGCCGGCGACCCCCAGGAAAGAAGCCGCCGAAAGGTACTCCCCGGAGATCGCGGCGGCGTTCAGGTGCGGCGGGACGGTGCGGGAGGCCACCAGGAAGTCGGAGGTGGTCCGCGATATCCGCAGCCCGTAGGCGCCCACCGCTACCGTCGCCACCGCGGCGGCGACCAGGCCGCCGGCGATCAGGGCTGTCGCGCCCGGAGGGTTCACGGCCCCTCGCCCTGGTCGATGACGGACATGATGTCGCTCTCGCCCTGTTCGGCCAGGCGAACGTAGAGCCGGCCCACCGCATAGAGGGCCGGGTAGACCAGTACGCCGAGGATCAGCCAGTTCAGTCTGATGCCGGCCACCGCCACCGAATCCGCGCCCGGCACGGCGGTGGTCGCCACCGCGACCGCGGCCAGTGCGCCGGCCGTCAGCAGGGCCAGCCGGATCGCCAGGCCCAACTGCGCCCGCACCAGGCCGCGTACCAACGCATCCCCGACGCCGGTCTGCTCGGCCACCTCCACCCGGGTGTGCACCATCCGCGTGCCGCGCCGGTGGGCGAGGATCACGCGCTGGCGTTCCGGGCGCCCGGGGCCGGGCCTAGTCATCGGAGCCGTTGCGGAAGTTGCGCATCGGGTTGCGGATCAGCCGGTCGCGAAGCTCCCGGCTCTGCCGGCGGCTGACGGGCAGCTCCACTGCCGGTGACGCCCCGTTCGCCCGCAACTGCACCATCGTCGTCGGCCCGGTGTTGCGCAGTCCGGTGACCACGGCGACGGCGACCAGGTAGGAGCGGTGCACCCGCACGAATCCACGGTCGCGCCAGCGCTCGGCCAGGCTGCTCAGCGGGATCCGCACGAGATGAGACCCGGAGGCGGTGTGCAGGCGCGCGTAGTCGCCGTCGGCCTCGACCCAGCCGATCGTCTCGCAGCGCACGAGTCGGGTGACCCCGCCGAGCTCCACCGGAATGGTGTCGCCGTCGGTGTCGGTCCCGCGGTCGGCGACGATCCGGCCGGTACGGATCCGGCGCAGTGCGGCGTCGAGCCGTTCTTCGTGAACCGGCTTGAGCAGGTAGTCCGCCGCGCCCACGTCAAACGCCTCGACCGCCCTGTCGTCGTGGGCGGTGACGAAGACCACCACCGGTGGTTCGGTGAAGTTGGCCAGCACGGTGGCCAGTTCCAGGCCGGACAATCCGGGCATCTCGATGTCGAGGAAGACCGCGTCAAGGCGGCTCTCGTTGATCAGCCGCAGGGCTGAGGTGGCATCACGGGCGGCCTTCACCTCGCCCACATCGGCGTGCCGGCCGAGCAGGTAGGTCAGTTCGTCCAACGCGGGCGCCTCGTCGTCGACCGCAAGCACCTGCAGTAGCGCGGTCATCGGTTCCTCTCGTACCGGCTAGACCCGGACGCCGGCGCGGAACTTGGGCACCCGCATGATCACCCTTGTTCCTGCGCCCGGGGCCGTCTCGACCACCAGACCGTAATCGTTGCCGAAGGCCGCGCGCAGTCGATGGTCGACATTGGTCAGTCCGACATGGGCGGCCTGCTCGCCGCCCGCCAGCAGGTCGCCATTCCCGGTGCGCAGGATCTCGGGATCCATCCCGACACCGTCGTCTTCGACGGTGATGAAACAGTCCGCGCCCTCGTCACGGGCGACGATGCTCAGCGAGCCGCCCTGCCGGCCGGCGAGGCCGTGCCGCACGGCGTTCTCGACCAGCGGTTGGAGGGCCAGGAAGGGCACGACGACGTTGAGCACCTCGGGTGCCACCTGAAGTGTCACCGAGAGCGCGGCCCCGAAGCGGGCGCGCTCCAGGGTCAGGTAGCGATCGATGTTGCGCAGTTCGTCGGCCAGCACGGTGTACTGCCCGGCGGACCGGAACGAGTAGCGGGTGAAGTCGGCGAATTCCAGGATGAGTTCGCGCGCCCGGGCCGGGTCGGTGCGGACGAACGAAGCGATGGTGGTCAGCGCGTTGTAGACGAAGTGCGGACTGATCTGGGCTCGCAGCGCCAGCACCTCGGCGCGGTCCAGTCGGGCCCGGGAGGCGTCGAGTTCGGCCAACTGCAGCTGGCTGGCCGCGTAGCGCGCGACCTCGCCGATGGCGCCGAGCAGGCCGGGGGCCGGCTCGGCGGTGTTGACCGCGATCAGCGCGCCCAGTACCAACCCGTCCTCGTCGAGCAGCGGTTGGGCCAGCACCGCCGGGGCGTGTTCCCGGTGCAGCACCCGGCGGCGGCCCGCTATGCATGCCGTTGCCGCCTCGCTGCAGGTGGCCGTGGTCTGCGGCGTCCACAACCGGTCGTCGGCCGGGTCCAGGGACAGCGGCACGGCGTCGGGTCCGTAGAGCGCCAGCCCGTCGGAGCCGGTGAGCACCCGCAGGTGCGGCGCGGCCTCGCAGGCCGATTCCGGGTCCAGGCCGCGGCGCAGCGGGCGGGCCGCGAGCGCGGCGGTATGCAGCACGGCGTGCACGGTGCGCTCGCCGGGTGTGCTGACCACCCGGCGGGTCAGCAACGCCGCGGCTCCCAGCCCGAGGGCCAGCGCCACCAGTGCGACCGTCAGCGCGGCCGCCGCCGGACCGGACATCTTCCCTCCTGTCCTCTGGCGCCTGTCGCCGGCGGCACCCGCCGACGACCACCCACATTGTGCGACGACACGGCACTGAGACTGTGCCCATCGCGGCTTCGGCCGGTTCGCGCCACCTGGGTCGCGTGCGCTATCCGGACAGCACCATCGAGATCAGTACCGCGGTGAGGTAGGCGAGAAACAGCCGGAACTGGGTGGTTTCCCTCATTCGGTGTGAGATCCGGACTCCGAGTGGTGAACCCACGACGGCCCCCACGGTCATTCCCGCGAACGCGGGCAGATAGAGGTAGCCGACGGCGGCGGCGGGGAGCCCGGGAGCGCCCAGACCGCCCAGGAGATAACCGGCGCCGGCACCGATTCCGATCACGGCGGACAGTGCGGCCGCGATGGCGGACGCGGTTTGGATCCGGTAGCCGGCGGCTTGTAGGTACGGCACCGTGATGATGGCAGCGCCGCCGCCGAGCAGGGCGCCGGTCAGGCCCGTGGCGACTCCGGATGTCAGCCGGCTCGTGGGGGACGGCATGACGGGGATGGATACGGGCCGACCGTCCGCTCCGGGGACGCCGGCCTTGCGGTGGTGGCGGTGCAACGCCCGCACCAGCATGTACGCGACGAACCCGATGAAGAACACCCGAAGCATCGGGCCCGGCAGCAGGCCGCCGGTGAACGCGCCGATCACTGTTCCGAGTGCCACTGCGGGCAACAGATGCCAGAACAGCGGGAAGTCCAGGTCTCCACGTCGGCGCCGTAGGAATGTCGTGTACAGCGCCGTGAAGAACATCGTCGCGAGGGAGGTCCCGATCGCCAGATGCATCACGTGTTCGGGTGCGACGCCCTGGAGTGGCAACGCGACCGCGAGTGCCGGAACGATGGTCAAGCCACCGCCGAGCCCGAACATCCCGGAGACCAGCCCGGCGACAACACCTGCGAGAAGGTAGACCCCATAGCTCGCGGCCCCGGTCACGGCGCTGTTGAGACGTCGTCGGTGGTGACCGGCCACCAGATCACGTTCGGCCCGAGCACCCGGCAATTGTCTCCCGGCTGTCCACCCCGATGCTGAGCACCGGCTGTCCGGACCCCGTTCGAATCAGGAACGGACCGATCGAAGCGGGCGTGCAACCCCGATAAGCTGTGATCTGTGAGGGAGGCTCTCCACCTGACGCAGGATCCGGAAGCGGACGCGTTGCTCGCCGCCGACCCCTTCGCACTGCTGGTAGGAATGCTGCTGGATCAGCAGATCCCGATGGAGATCGCGTTCGCCGGACCACGCAAGATCGCCGACCGCCTCGGTGGCCTCGACCCGGAGGCGATCGCCGGGTACGACCCGGAGGCGTTCGTCGCGGTATGCGCCCAGACCCCGGCGGTGCACCGGTTCCCGGGGTCGATGGCCAAGCGGATTCAGGATCTGGCCCGCGAGATCGTGCAGGGTTACGGCGGAGATACCACCCAGCTGTGGACCGCCGGTGACCCCGACGGGGCCGAGGTGCTGCGCAGGCTGCGGGCGTTGCCCGGCTTCGGCGACCAGAAGGCGCGGATCTTCCTGGCGCTGCTGGGCAAGCAGTACGGCGTCACTCCGCGCGGATGGCGTGCGGCGGCCGGCGACTACGGGCGCGCGGGCACCCACATGTCCATCGCCGACGTGCTCGACAAGGGGTCGCTGGACAAGGTTCGGGCGTATAAGAAGAAGATGAAGGCCGCAGCCGGCAGCCGGGCCACGAAGCAGGAGAAGCGATGAAGACACATCTGAACTGTCCGTGCGGGGAGGCCATCGTCGGCAAGGACGAGGACGACCTCGTCGAACTCGCCCAGGCACACCTGGCGGAGGCACATCCGGGGATGACCTACGAACGCGAGCACATCCTGTTCATGGCGTACTGAGCACGGCGAATTCCAGTTCCGCCAGTGCCTGCTCGGTCAACCCGGCGAACTCCCCGATGTCGCCGACGACGTCCCGGTCGGCCACGTACCCCAGGCAGATTCGGTCGGCGTAGGAACAGGCGGTCGCGTTGAGTGCCATCCCGTCATAGACCGATGAGACGGGGTAGATCCCCTCGAGCCGGGAGCCGTTGTAGTACATGGTCTCCGGCGGTCCGGGAACACTGGAAATCGACACGTTGCAGCTTGGCGGCACCGTGTTCCCCAGCGGGAGCAGCGGCAGGACGACGGTGGATCCGATCGCCGGTCCCATCACCGCCAGCATCGCGCCGGGACCCCGGGCGGCGACCTGGTGCTTGATGCCGGCCATCGCGTCGTGGATCAGCGCGAGTCGCTCGCCGGGATGTTCCAGGTCGGTTCCCAGCGGACACAGCCCCAGGCCGAACCGGTTGCCGCCGTCGGCGGAGCCCCGTTCGTCGTGGCTTCGCACCGACACCGGGCACATCGCGACCAGGGTCCGGCGCGGAAGTTCGTCGCGTTCGGCGAGCCAGGCCCGCACCGCTCCGGCGATCACCGCGGTGACGACGTCGTTGCCGGTCACCCCGGCGGCCTGCTGCACCCTGCGGACCCGCTTGCGGTCGATGTCGGCTCCGATGGCCGCCCGCCGGGAGCCCAGCCTGGCGTTGAAGCGGGTCCGCGGAGCACCAAGGGGCGCCACCACGGTGTCGCTGACCAGTGCTCCGGCCAGGTTGGCCAGTTCGGCGGTCGCCACGTTGCGGGTCAGGTCGATGCCGGCGGCGGCGGCGCCGGCGAGCGAACGGACCACTCCGAGGGGGTCGGGCAGCCGCCCGTGCGGCGCGGCCCGCTCCCGGTGCCCGCCCCGGCCGGTGTGGAAGGGGGCCATCCCGCGCCGGTTCGGGTCGGAGCTCAACGAGTCGCTGATCATCCGCAGCCCGCCCACGCCGTCGACGACGATGTGGTGGATCTTGATGTAGAGGGCGTACCGGCCGCCCTCGAGTCCGTCGATCAGGCAGCTCGACCACAGCGGCGCCGACAGGTCCAGGCGGGCGCCGTGCAGGTCCGACACCAGCTGCCACAGTTCGGCCGGTCCCGAGCCCGGAGGCAGACTGGCCCGCGAGACGTGGTCGGCCAGGTCGATCCGCCCGGCGTCGCGCCACACCCAGACCCCAGCGGTGTTCGGGCCCCGGCGGGGATGCCGCCGCAGCCGGTGGTCGAGGCGCTCGCCGCTGGCCAGGCTCTCCCGGTAAAGGCCGTCGAGATAGCGGTGCCGATCGGCTCCGGCCGGCGGTGTGAAAACCAGAACCACCCCGACATGCATTGCGCTGCCCACGGTTTCACCCGCCAGCATCAGCGAGTCGAGGACGGCGAGTGGCTCCACCCTCTCCAGGCTAGACGGCGCGCGGGAACCGTCAGGGGACGACGGTGGAACCGATGGTCGGCATGAAGGTGCACTGTTTGTCGGTGGTGCTCACCTGGCCGAAGATCGTCGACATGATGCTGCCCGACCCGGTGTCGACGATCGCGGTCAGCGTGGTCGGGCCCTGCGGGTTGATCTCCGGATTGGGCCGCAGCGTCGCACTGCCGGAACGGCCGTTGGTCAGGTTGACCCAGGTGAGGTTGAGCGGCAGTTTCTGCTCGGCGGCCGGGGCCGGGGTGCCCACCGCGGTGAACACGTAGGCCGTCTGGCCGGGCCCGGGGCCGGGTGCGGGAATCTTGGCGGGCCCGGCGACGGCGATCGCGGTGGCGATGACGTTGCCGCCGTCGGCCAGGCATCCGTTGCTGATCGACGGGTACATGAAGTCCTGGGTCGGCGGTGCGGCCGGGTCGTAGGGCGGTGCGGCGGCCTCCGGCGCGGCGACGGTCGCCGCGGCGGGGGTCACCGGAGCGGCCACCGCCACCGGCACCTCCGGCAGCGCCTCGGCGACCGGTCCCACCGCATGGGCGGGATCCACGCCGGTCGGTAGGTGAGCCTCGGCGCCCTGAGTCGCGGCGGCCGCGGGCCCTGTCTCCGGGAGGTGCTGGGGCAGTGGCATCGGGCCGTTGCCCGGCCCCGGGGTCAGCAGCGGGTTCGTACCGTGCACCGGTCCGGCAGCGGCCTGCTGCTGG
>CAYXOM010000278.1:0-1871 GCA_964466565.1 uncultured Mycobacterium sp. | reverse complement strand
CGCCGAGTAAGGCGGTCAGCGTCCGGGCCCGGCCGCCGGCGTCCCGGTAGACCAGCCGCAGCGGCTGGACCGGCCGGCCCACGTCGACCGCGGCCTGGAAGACCGCCGGCCGGAACCTTCCGTGGTGCGACCCGCAGAACGTGGTTCCCTCGGGAAAGGCGACGACGGTGCGGCCCCGGCTCAGCCGGTGGGTGACCGCGGTGACCACCGCGGGGAGCCGGCGCAGGCTGCGCCGTTCGATCGGGATGACGTCGATCGCCCGGCTCGCCAGGCCGACCGCGGGCCAGCCGACGAGGTCGGCGCGGGCCACGTACGCGCCGGGCAGGACCGCGCCGATGGCGAAAACGTCCAGCCAGGAGACGTGGTTGCTGACCACCAGCACGCCCCGGATGTTGCGGACCGGGTCCCCGGAGCGGACCACCCGCACGCCCAGACACTGCAGCACCGTCCGGCAGAACAGTCGCTGTGCCGCGGGGCGGCCGGGCAGCGGCAGCGCCAGCAGCGGCAGCGCCAGCAGCGTCGTCCCGGCGGTGCCCAGCCGCCCGGCGATCCGCAGCCGTCCGGCCGGCCGCGCGGGACCGCGCGGCTCCACGCACTCGGACAGGCACGTCGTCCGCGGCAGCCAGGCGTGGTCGAGTCCGGCCGTCACCGGGCGCCTGCCGATCGCAGCCGGTTGAGGTAGCGGATGTCGGCCTCGCGCTTGTCCAGCAGCGCCGGGAAGTCCCCGACCCCGAACTGCGGGTCGTGGGCCGGGTCGCCGAGGATCTTCGCGCCCAGTCTCAGGTAGCCGCGCATCAGGGGCGGAAGGTCCGGGCGCGGCGGCGCGGCGATGTCGTCGAGACCCCTTCCCCCGACGGTCACCGGCCGGTAGGGCACAACGGTGCGACCGGCGGGCGCGTGGTGGCGGGTCCGCACGAAGTCGCGCACCCCCCGGATGCGGCTGCCGGGCGGCCGTCCGGGCTCACCGACGGGCACCGAGACACATCCGGCCACGAAGTCGTAGCCGCTGCGGTCGAGGTAGGCCAGGATGCCGGTCCACATCATCAGGACCACCGCGCCGCTGCGGTGGCCGCGGTGCACCACCGCCCGGCCCATCTCGACCAGCGAGGGCCGCAGGTCGTCGAGCGCGCGGAGGTCGAACTCGGTGGCCGTGTACAGCCCGCCGGCGGCGATCGCCCCCGGCGGGGGCAGCATGCGGTAGCAGCCCACCACCGACGAGGACTCCTCCTCGCGCACGATCAGGTGGTCACAGAACTGGTCGAAGTGGTCGCCGTCGATCCCGGCCGGATCGTGCAGCCCAAATCCGGGCTCGGTGGAGAAGACGTCGTAGCGCAGTCGCTGCGCGGCGCGGACGTCGTCGACGTCGGTGGTCAGCACCAGGCTGTAGCGCGGGCTGCCGGTGAGATGGGTCTGGTCGGGTCTGATCAGTACCGATGATGTGCTCACGGGGCGCACGGTGTCGATGTTAACTGGCGAAACCGCTACCGGCGGATGATGTGTCGGTGTACGGCGCGTGACGATTGACGGCGCGGTAGTGACCGAGAAGCTGGTCGCAGATGGCCGCCCAGTCCCGGCCGATCACGCTGCGCCGGGCGGCGACGGAGTACCGGTCGCGGTGCCGCAGCAGATGATCAACGGAATCGCCGAGCAGGGACTCGAACCGCCCGACGGGCAGCAGCAGGCCGGTCTGCAGCGGGGTCACGAGATCCCGGGGGCCGCCGGCGTCGGGCGCGACGACCGGAAGGCCGGAGGCCAGGGCCTCCTGGACGGCCTGGCAGAACGTCTCGTGTTCGCCGGGGTGGACGAACACGTCCATGCTGGCGTAGGCCGATGCCAGGAGGCGGCCGTGGAGCGCACCGGTGAACACCGCC
>CAYXOM010000277.1:0-20458 GCA_964466565.1 uncultured Mycobacterium sp. | reverse complement strand
CACGCCCAACCCGCGCGTGAGCCGGTACGTCACCGGGACCGCGGCACCCGACCTGTCCGGGTTGGCCGGTACCGCGCCGCGCCGGCCCGAGCCGGATCTGCCTGGGACACGCGCGGAGTCGAGGACCGAGCGCACCGACGTCGCCGTCGCGGAGGCCTACGCCAGTGAGCTGCCGGACCTCTCCGGGCCGGTTCCCAAGCCGGCCACGCACCGCCAGGGTGCGCCGGCGGCCCGCGGCGCCGCCGGCGGCTGGGCCGGTCTGGGTACCCGGCCGCGCGGCCCGGTGCGGGCGAGTATGCAGATCAGGCGGATCGACCCGTGGAGCACCCTGAAGGTGTCGGCACTGCTCAGCGGGGCGCTCTTCTTCGTGTGGATGATCGCGGTGGCGCTGCTCTACCTGGTGCTCGGCGCGATGGGCGTGTGGAGCAAGCTCAACAGCAACGTCGGCGACCTGCTGACCGCGGGCAACGGTGCGGGAGGCGAGATCGTCTCGGCCGGTTCGGTTTTCGGTGGAGCCGCGCTGATCGGTCTGGTGAACATCGTGCTGCTGACCGCCTTCGCCACCGTCGGTGCCTACATCTACAACCTGTCCACCGACATCGTCGGCGGCGTCGAGGTCACGCTGGCCGACCTGGACTGACGCCGGCGCGCGTTTGGGGCCGACCAGCGCGGTGCGGTAACCTCGTCGCTCGTCTGCACCCCTGTTCGGGCCTATAGCTCAGGCGGTTAGAGCGCTTCGCTGATAACGAAGAGGTCGGAGGTTCGAGTCCTCCTAGGCCCACGATCGAACCGGACCCCGGGGGTTTCCCGGCCCGGCGCCAGGGGCCTTAGCTCAGTTGGTAGAGCGCTGCCTTTGCAAGGCAGATGTCAGGAGTTCGATTCTCCTAGGCTCCACACGACGAGGCCGGGATGCCGTCGCAGTATCGTCGGGATTCCGAGGGTCCGACCCCGGGGAGCCCTACCCGTACCCGCGGGTGGCACACTGACCGGCGTGACCCCAAGCCCGATCGCCACCGCAACCGCGACCCTGCACACCAACCGAGGCGACATCCGGATCGCCCTGTTCGGCAACCACGCCCCCAAGACCGTGTCGAACTTCGTCGGCCTGGCCCAGGGAACCAAGGAGTACTCCGAGCGCAACGCCTCCGGCGGCAGTTCCGGCCCGTTCTACGACGGGACGCTGTTCCACCGGGTCATCGACGGCTTCATGATCCAGGGCGGTGACCCGACCGGAACCGGCCGGGGCGGACCCGGCTACCGGTTCGCCGACGAGTTCCACCCCGAGCTGCAGTTCGACCGCCCCTACCTGCTGGCGATGGCCAACGCCGGGCCGGGCACCAACGGTTCCCAGTTCTTCATCACCGTGGGGGCCACCCCGCACCTCAACCGCAAGCACACCATCTTCGGCGAGGTCGTCGACCCGGAGTCGCAGAAGGTGGTCGACGCGATCGCAGGGACCACGACCGACCGCAACGACCGGCCGGCCGACGACGTCGTGATCGAGTCGGTCACCATCGCCTGACGGCGCCTCAGCGGACCGGGAAGCCCTCCCCGCCCAGCGCGGGCAGCACCCCGGCCGGATCTCCGCCGAGGTCCCAGCGGCTGAGAACTAGCAGGGAGTCGTCGAGCAGGTCGATCTCCAGCAGACGGACCTTGCGCCCGAGCCGGCGGAACTCGGTCACCCGGACCGACTCGACGTCGGCCGGGCGCAGCCGCCGGTTGCTCACCCAGCCCCGGTAGACCAGTTCCCCGCCCTCCAGGGCGAGCCGCGGCCGGGCCCGCCATGATCCGGCGGCGAAAACCAGCAGGCCGAGAGCGGCGACGGCGGTCAGCAGCCGTCCGGGCGCATCAGTCGCCACCGACGCCGCGGTGGCCGCCAGCGCCAGGCCGCCGACGGCGACCCAGGCCACCGCGGCGGTCTTGGGAGCCCACTGCCGGGAGTTATCCACAGGCGTCATCCACAATGGGGATGAATCACACAAGTGTGATTGACTTCACCGCCACCGCATGGTCAGCAGCAGGCCGACGATCATGAACCCGAAGGCGATCGCGTAGTTCCACGGCCCCAGGTCCGACATCCACTGGAGCGCCTCGGGGGTGTTGTACCCCGAGGCCCCCAGCTGGAAGACCAGCAGCCAGATCAGGCCGAACAGCATCAGGCCGATGAACAGCACGACGAACCACATGCTCGACGGGCCCGCGCTGACCTTCACCGGGGTGCGGCTGACCCCGCTGGCGGCGAATTCGTTCTTCTTGCGGACTTTGGACTTGGGCATGGTCACCTTCCGGGTGGCCCCGCGGGGCGGGGTCGGCGTGGAAGCAGACTAGCGCGACCCGCTGCCCCGGCGCGACAGCCGGCCCGGGCGGGATAGCCTGTGCGGGTGCGGGTGCTGGTCGTCGACAACTACGACAGTTTCGTGTTCAACCTGGTCCAGTACCTGGGCCAGCTCGGCGCCGACGTCGAGGTGTGGCGCAACGACGACAGCCGGCTGGCCGGCCCGCAGCATGTCGCCTCCGCCGCCGCCGCGTTCGACGGGGTGCTGCTGAGCCCAGGCCCGGGAACTCCGCAGCGAGCCGGGGCGTCGGTGGCGCTGGT
This sequence comes from uncultured Mycobacterium sp., assembly GCA_964466565.1. GTDB lineage: Bacteria > Actinomycetota > Actinomycetes > Mycobacteriales > Mycobacteriaceae > Mycobacterium. The sequence goes on along the minus strand of CAYXOM010000277.1, from coordinate 17,862 downwards.
GAACGCCTGCGCGGCGGCGCGCAGACCGCTGCTCGGGGTCTGTCTGGGACATCAGGCGATCGGCGTCGGGTTCGGCGCGACGGTCGATCGTGCGCCAGAACTCCTGCACGGCAAGACCAGCCAGGTGTTCCACAGCGGGGCCGGGGTCCTGCGCGACTTGCCCGACCCGTTCACCGCGACGCGCTATCACTCGTTGACCATCCTGCCGGAGACGATTCCGCCGGAACTGGAGGTGACTGCCCGCACCGCAAGCGGGGTGATCATGGCCGTGCGGCATGTGGAGTTGCCCATCCACGGAGTTCAGTTCCACCCCGAGTCGATCCTCACCGAGGGCGGGCACCGGATACTGGCCAATTGGCTGGACCGGTGCGGCGCGCCGCCCGGCGAGGGTCTCGTTCGAAGGCTTGAGAAGCAGGTCGCCGATACCGTGCGGCACGCGGCCGCGGCCGGTGGCGGACGTCAGGACGCGAATGAGAGGGTGATCGCCGCGCCGTAGTTCACCCCGGCGCCCGGTGCCGGACTCTGGGTCACCACCGCGTTGGTCCGCTGACCGCTGTTGGGTACATCGGGACCCTTCACCAGAGCGCCGGTCCAACCCAGGCCGCGCAGGTTGGGTTCGGCGTCGACCCAGAACTGGCCCACCAGATCGGGCATCACGAACTGATTGCCCTCGGAAACCTTCAAGGTGACCGGTGAGTCCAACGCGGCCGACGTGCCCACCCCGGGATCGACGCCGAGAACCTCACCCGCACGCGCCGGACTGTCGACGGGCGCGGTCAGGATGGTCCTGAAGCCGACCGTGTTGAGGTTCCGGGTGGCCAGTTCCGCGGTCTGGCCCACCACGTCGGGAATCTCCCGGGTGACCGGGCCGGTGCCCACGACGATGGTGATCTCGTTGGTCAGCGCCGAGCTCTGGTTCGCCGGCGGCACGGTGTTGAGCACCTTGTTGCGCTGGTCCGGCGATGACGGTGCCTCGGACTGCTTGAACCTGCCGAAGCCGGCCTCGGTGAGCCGCTTGACTGCCTCGGCGTAACTGAGCTCGGCGACGTCGGGGACCTCCCGCTGCTCGGGCCCGGTGGAGACGTTCAGGGTGATCTCCTCGCCGACGTCGACCATCGACGAACCGGTGGGAGCGGTGTTGATGACGTGATCGGGGGGGACGGCGTTGTCCGGCTTCTGCTGGGTCCGCACCTGGAATCCTCGGTTCTGCAGGGCGGCGACGGCATCGGCGGAGACCTGGCCGCGCACGTCGGGCACCTCCACGGCCCGCGGGGTGTTGCCGGTCAGGGTGACCGCCAGGGTGGCCACCAGCATCAGCACCCCCAGCAGCGCGCCGGCGACCAGCCAGCGGCCGATCGGGCCGCGCCGGCCGGCCCGGGTCCGGTAGCCCGCGCCCGGCGAGTTCCGGCCGCCGGGCCGTGAGGCCATCATCATGGTCCGTTCGGCCGCGGTCAGCACCTTGGGCGCCTCAGGCTGCTCGCCGCTGTGGACCCGGACCAGGTCCGCGCGCATGTCCGCGGCGCTCTGGTAGCGGTTGTCGGGGTTCTTGGCCAGGGCCTTGAGCACAACCGCGTCGAGTTCCGGGGAGATGTCGGGGCGTCTCTGCGACGGTGGGGCGGGATCCTCCCGCACGTGCTGATAGGCCACCGCGACCGGGGAGTCGCCGACGAAAGGCGGTTCCCCGGTGAGGATCTCGTAGAGCACGCAGCCCAGCGAATAGACGTCGGAGCGTGCGTCGACGGCCTCACCGCGAGCCTGCTCGGGTGAGAGGTACTGAGCTGTCCCGATCACTGCGGCGGTCTGGGTGACGCTGTTGCCCCCGTCGGCGAGGGCGCGCGCGATACCGAAGTCCATCACCTTCACCGCGCCGGTCTTCGAGATCATGATGTTGGCCGGCTTGACGTCGCGGTGGATGATCCCGTGCTGGTGGCTGAAGTTCAGTGCCTGGCACGCGTCGGCGATGACCTCCAGCGCGCGGCGCGGTGGCATCGGCCCGTCATTGTGGATGACGTCGCGCAGGGTCACCCCGTCGACGTACTCCATGACGATGTAGGGCAACGGGCCGGCTGGGGTCGCCGCCTCCCCGGTGTCGTAGACGGCGACGATCGCGGGATGGTTGAGCGCGGCGGCGTTCTGCGCCTCGCGGCGGAACCTCAGGTAGAAGCTGGGATCGCGGGCGAGGTCGGCGCGCAGCACCTTGACCGCGACATCCCGGTGCAGTCTCAGGTCGCGGGCCCGGTGCACCTCCGACATCCCGCCGAACCCGATGATCTCCCCGAGCTGGTAACGGTCGGAGAGGTGCTGGGGGGTGGGTGTGCTCACGGGCCACCCTCCACGTCGGGACCGGGGTCGGCGGGCGGAGCGGTCTCGACGGGCCCGGCGGGCGCGAGGGACTCGGCGGGCGCCACGGTGTCGGTGATGGTGTCGAGGACCGGCGGGATGTCGGCGCGCCGGTCGCGATCGGCCAGCACGATCAGGATCGCGCTGACGATCGCGGGGGCGCCGAGCCCGCCGGCCGCCCACAACAGCGCCCGCTGCCCGGAGGTGAACGTGCCCCGGGCCGGCGGGGCTGCGCGCTGAGAGGCGACCGTGCGTGGCCGGACCGCCGGGGCCGCCGGCCGCGCCGCGACCGTGCGGGCGGTTCCGGGGATCGCCGCCGGGCTGGCCTTGATGGAGGGGGCAGAGTTCGGCCGCGGTGGCCGTCTTCCCGACCGCACCGCCGCGACGGCGTCGGCGAACTGTCCCCCGCTGCGGTAGCGCAGCCCGGGGTTCTTCACCAGCGTGACGTCGATGAGCTCGCGCACGTTGGCGGGCAGGTCCGGCGGCAGCGGCGGGGGGGCCTCCTTGATGTGCTTCATCGCCACCGTCAGCGCGCCGTCTCCGGCGAACGGGCGCTTGCCCGAGACCGACTCGTAGCCCACGACGCCCAGCGAGTAGACGTCGCTGGCCGCGGTGGCGTCGTGCCCGAGCGCCTGCTCGGGAGCGATGTACTGGGCGGTGCCCATCACCATGCCGGTCTGGGTCACCGGTGCGGCATCGACGGCCTTGGCGATGCCGAAGTCGGTGAGCTTCACCTGACCGGTCGGTGTGATCAGGATGTTCCCCGGTTTGACGTCGCGGTGAACGAGACCGGCGGTGTGGGCCACCTGCAGCGCGCGGCCGGTCTGCTCGAGCATGTCCAGCGCGTGCCGCAACGACAGCCGGCCGGTGCGCTTGATCACCGAGTTCAGCGGCTCGCCGTTGACCAGCTCCATGACCAGATAGGCGGTACGGCCCTCGCCGTCGATGTCGGTCTCGCCGTAGTCATGGACCGCGGCGATGCCCGGGTGGTTGAGCATGGCCACGGTGCGGGCCTCGGCCCGGAAGCGCTCGAGGAACTCCGGGTCGGAGGAGAACTCCTGCTTGAGCACCTTGACCGCGACGCGGCGGCCGAGGCGGCTGTCGGTGGCCTCCCAGACCTGGCCCATCCCGCCGGTGGCGATGAGCCGCTGCAGGTGATAGCGGCCCGACAGGGTGTCGCCGACGCGGGGGCTCATTCCTCCTCCTGCAGGGCCGCGGCGATCGTGGCACGCCCGATCGGGGCCGCCAGCGCTCCCCCGGTGGCCGACAGCCGGTCGCCGCCGTCTTCCACCAGCACCGCCACCGCCACCCGGGGGTTCTGCGCCGGAGCGAACGCGATGTACCACGCATGCGGCGGGGTGTTGCGCGGGTCGGTGCCGTGTTCGGCGGTCCCGGTCTTGGAGGCGATCTGCACGCCGGGAATCGCCCCGTCCTGCTGGGTGAACTTCTCGGCGGCGATCATCAAATCCGTTAGCTTAGCCGCGACCTGCGCCGAGACCGCGCGCCGCTGCGGCCGCGGCGCGGTCTCGGCGACGGCGGAGAGGTCCGGCCCCTCCAGGCTCTCCACCAGGTAGGGCTGCATCGCCACCCCGGAGTTGGCGATCGCGGCGGCGACCATGGCGTTCTGCAGCGGGGTCACCGCCACGTCCTTCTGCCCCATCGCCGACATCCCGACCGCGGCGGCATCCGGCAGCGGCCCGACGGTGGACTCCGCCACCTGGAGCGGGATCGGTGGCTGCGGGGAGTCGAATCCGAAGGCCTGCGCGGACCGGCGCAGGGCGTCGCCGCCCAGTCGCAGACCCAACTCGACGAACGCGGTGTTGCAGGACTTCTCGAAGGCTTCGCGCAACGGGGCGGCGGGCTCCGGGCCGCAGGGCTCGCCGCCGTAGTTCTCCAGACTCAGCGTGGAGTCGGGCAGCGGGATGCGCGCGGCGGCGGTCAGCGGTTCGGTGTCGGGCAGGCCCGACTCCAGCGCCGCGGCGGTGGTGATCACCTTGAACGTCGATCCGGGTGGGTAGCGTTCGGCGACGCCGCGGTTGGTCAGGGGCGACTCCGGGTCGTCGCGGAGCTGCCGCCATACCTCGCCCTGGGCGTCGGTGTCGTGGCTGGCCAGCAGATTGGGGTCGTAGGACGGCGCGGAGACCATCGCCAGCACCTTGCCGGTGGCGGGGTCCAGCGCCACCACCGACCCGCGGCAGCCGTCCGGACATCCGCGACCCATCGCCTGCCAGGCCGCCAGCTGCACGCGCGGCAGGATCGTGGTGTCGACGTTGCCGCCACGCGGGTCCCGGCCGGTGAAGAAGTCGGCCAGCCGCCGCCCGAACAACCGCTCGTCTGATCCGTTGAGAACGGGGCCCTCGGCGCGCTCGAGGCCGGAACTGGAGAAGCGCAGTGAATAGAAACCGGTCACCGGCGCGTAGGCGAACGGATCGGGGTAGACCCGCAGGTAGCGGTACCGGCCGCTGGTCGACACCGAGTAGGCCAGCAACTGGCCGCTGGCGGTGATCTGTCCCCGCTGCCGGGAGTACTCGTCGAGCAGCACGCGCTGATTTCGCGGATCCGAACGCAAGCCGTCGGCCCAGAAGACCTGGGTGAGGGTGACGTTGCCCAGCAACAGCACAACCAGGCCCATGAAGGCCACCGCGATCCGGCGCAGCGAAGTGTTCACCCGCGGCCCATGACCTCGGTGCGCGCTGCCGCGATCGGGGTGGCCGCCGACAGCGGCCGCCGCGCGGCGTGGCTGATCCGCAACAGGATCGCCAGGAGCAGGTAGTTGGCGACCAGGGAGGAGCCGCCATAGGACATCCACGGCGTGGTCAGTCCAGTCAGCGGGATCAGCCCGGTCACCCCGCCGACGACGATGAACAGCTGGATCGCCAGGGTGGAGGCCAGGCCCGCGGCGAGAAGCTTGCCGAAGCTGTCGCGGACCGCCACGGCCGTCCGCAGGCCCCGCAGGATCACGATCGTGTAGAGCATCATCACCCCGGCCAGCCCGACCAGTCCGAGTTCCTCTCCGACCACCGCGATGATGAAGTCGGTCGACGCCGCCGGGACCGTGCCGGGCTGACCGTTTCCCAGGCCGGTGCCGAACAGCCCGCCGGTGGCGAAGCTGAACTGCGACTGCACCATCTGGTATCCGGCGCCCTCGGGATCGGCAAAGGGGTCCATCCAGGTCTGCACCCGGGCCCGGACGTGCCCGAACAGGTGGTAGGCGAGCACGCTTCCCGCGACGAACAGCGTCAGGCCGATCACCACCCAGCTCAGTCGCCCGGTGGCCACGTAGAGGATCGTCAGAAACGACGCGTAGAGCAGCAGCGAGGTGCCCAGGTCCTTCTCGAAGACCATCACCCCGATCGAGATGATCCACGCGGCCAGCAGCGGGGCCAGATCCCGGGGCCGAGGCAGATCCATACCCAGGACGTGGGTCCCGGCACTGACGAACAGGTTGCGCTTGCTGACCAGTACGCCGGCGAAGAAGATGAGCAGCAGAATCTTGGAGAACTCCGCGGGCTGAATGCTGAAGCCCGGCAGCCGGATCCAGATTTTCGCACCGTTGGTCTCCGACAGGCTGGCCGGCAGTAGCGCCGGAATGGCGAGCAGGACAAGCCCCGAGACCCCGCAGACGTAGTCGTAGCGCGCGAGCAGCCGATGATCGGACACCCACGCCAGGACCATGACGAAGCCGACCACGCCGACCAGCGTCCACAGCATCTGCTGGGTGGCACTGGGCCGGGCGCCTGCGCCGTCGGCGACCAGGTCGAGCCGGTGGATCAGCACGAGTCCGAGACCATTGAGGAGCGCTACCACCGGCAGCAGCAGGGGGTCGGCGTAGGGAGCGAACCGCCGGATCGCCAGGTGGGCCGCGCCGAATAGGGACAGGAAGGCGAGGGTGTAGCCACCCAGCGGCCAGCCGACACCCCGTTCGGTGCCGGCCTCGACGATGAGCAGGGCGACCCCGGTGATCAGAGTCGCGAATGCCAGCAGCCCCAGCTCGGCATTGCGCCGGGTCGGCAGATCGGGGGCCAGGCTGACCGGCGGCTGCGGCGCCGTGGTCACCGGGCGACCGCCCACGCGCTCACGCGGCGTCCCGGCAGGTCACCCCGGGCTGGCGCGGGGCCGAAGGCAGGGTCGCGGGTCCGGGTGCGCGGACCGGCGGGGCGCATACCGGCAGCAGCGAGGTTCGCGCCAACTCGCGCAGTTGCCCGATCGCGACGTCCAGCGAACCGGCGGGCAGCCCAGCGGCCACCTGCGCCCGCTCGGACGGGCGCAGGTCGTCCAGCCGCATCGGCGTGCAGTCGCGGGCCTCGTCCACCCGGTCGTAGCTGATCTGCGAGAGATCGTTTCGGTTGTTGAGGCAGCCCAGCAGGAAGGGCGCCTGCAACGGGATGCCGAGGATGGAACCCTGGACCCCGCGCATGACCGCCACCGACTCGCCGTAAGCGCTGACGTAGTAGTAGCCGCGGATGATCTGATAACCCAACGCGAGTCCGGCGAGCACCACCAGCGAGGCGAGGGTGACTGCTGCGATGCCGCGGCGCGGGGATCTGGGGGGCGCCGGCGGTTCAGGGTCGGGACGTTCCCGCTCGCGGGCGGCGGGCCGCGGTGCCAGGGCGGAGGCGCGGCCCGCGGCGGTGTCGGGCGGCGCGAGATCGATGTCGTGCCCGGACACCGCTCCGGCCAGGATCGGCTGGGTCTGCCCGGCGAGGTCGTGGTCGACGACGTCGGCCACCACGACGGTCACGTTGTCCGGTCCGCCACCGCGCAACGCCAGTTCGATCAGGCGGTCGGCGCTCTGCCCGACATCGGCGATCCGGAGTGCGTCGAGGATGGTCTCCTGGCTGACCGGGTCCGACAAGCCGTCGGAACACAGCAGATAGCGGTCACCGGCGCGCGCCTCGCGCATGGTCAGCGTGGGCTCGACCTCGTGACCGGTCAGCGCGCGCATGATCAACGACCGTTGTGGATGGCTGTTGGCCTCCTCGGCGGAGATGCGCCCCTCGTCGACCAGCGTCTGGACGAAGGTGTCGTCCTTGGTGATCTGGCTCAATTCACCTGCCCGGAGCAGATAGCCCCGGGAGTCCCCGATGTGAACCAGGCCAAGGCGATCCCCGGCGAATAGGATCGCCGTCAGGGTGGTGCCCATGCCGTCGAGATCGGGGTTGTCCTCGACTTCCCGCGCGATCGCCGAATTACCCTCGTGCACAGCGGTTTCCAGCTTGCTGAGCAGGTCGCCACCCGGGTCGTCGTCATCGAGGTGAGCCAGGTGGGCGATCACCAGCTGGGACGCGATCTCGCCCGCGGCGTGCCCGCCCATGCCGTCGGCGAGCGCAAGCAACCGGGCACCTGCGTAGACCGAATCCTCGTTGTTGGTACGCACCAGTCCGCGATCGCTGCGGGCGGCGTAGCGCAGAACCAGGGTCATGGCCGCAACTCGATCACCGTCTTGCCCACGTGCACCGGCGTGCCGATCGGGATCCGGACCGCGGTGGTGACCTTCGACCGGTCGAGGTAGGTCCCGTTCGTGGAACCGAGGTCCTCCACGAACCAGTCCGGCCCCCGCGGGGACAGCCGGGCGTGCCGGGCGGAGGCGTAGTCGTCAGTCAGCACCAGGGTGGAATCGTCGGCGCGTCCGATCAGCACCGGCTGGGAACCGAGGGTGATGCGGGTTCCGGCCAGTGCGCCTTCGGTCACTACCAGTTGCCGCGCCACGCCGCGCCCCGACCCTCCCGACGTCCGCGGACCGCGCAGGGTTCGCCCCCGGCGCACCATCACCGCGCCGGTCGGCGCATAGATGTCGTTGCGCAGGACGCGCAGCACCGACCAGACGAAGAGCCACAGCAGCAGCAGGAAGCCGACGCGCGTCACCTGCAGAACAATTCCCTGCATGCCCGCGCCCCTCCGTCCTGCTATGCGGTCGCGGCCACCCCGACGGTAGCCGTCAGACGGGCCGAGTTCGGCAACGTCGAGAGGATGAGGATACTGCGACGCCGGGCAGCGAACGGGCGACGCCGCCCGGGTGCCCCACAGCGCGCACGGCCTCAGCGGACGTGGACGACGATCTCGGAGTGGCCGACCCGGATGACATCGCCGTCGGCGAGCTGCCACTCCTGCACCGGAGCATTGTTGACCGTGGTGCCGTTGGTCGAATTCAGGTCCAACAGCAGCGCCACCTGGCCGTCCCACCGGATTTCCAGGTGCCGGCGGGAGACGCCGGTGTCGGGCAGCCGGAACTGGGCGTCCTGTCCGCGGCCGATGACGTTGGCACCCTCCCGCAGCTGGTAGGTGCGTCCGCTGCCGTCGTCGAGTTGCAGGGACACCGAAGCGGCCGCCGGCTGGTAGTCCCCCTGCGCGGCCGGGGCCGCGTAGTCGCGGTAGCCGGCGGCCTGCTGGCCGTAGTCGTACTCGGCAGGCGGCGGGTAGCCACCCTGGTCATGCGGGCGGCCGGGTTGCTGGGGGTAGTCGGGTTGCTGGGGGTAGTCGGGTTGCTGCTGGGGGTACTGCGCCGGCGCGTAGCCCTGTTCGTAGCCCTGTTCGTAGCCCCGGTAGCCCGGCGCCGGGCGCTGTTCGGGGCGGTAGCCGGGATCGTCGTAGCGCGGCCGACCGTAGTCGTACTCGGCGGCCGGCGGCGGGGGATAACCGCCCGGCGGGGGATAACCGCCCGGTGGGGGATAACCGCCCGGCGGGGGTCCGTATTGCGGGGGTCCGTACGGCGGGGGCGCGCCGTATCCCGGCGGTGGGCGGTAGCCCTGGTCGTACCCCCGGGGTGGATAACCCGGGGCGGCGGGTGGCCGCTGCTCGTAACCTGGCTGGCCCGGGTGACCCGGTCCGTGGCCGGGGTCCGGGTGAGCCGGCCGCGGTGGGTAGCCCTGCTCGTGCTCGTAGCCCGGTTCGGGCTGATAGGGGGCGTGAGGCTGGTCGGGCGGGGACTGCTGGGCCTCGTGGGGGCGACCGTACTGGTCGTCGAGGTGCGCGTCTCCGGGGCGGCCCTGGCTGTCGCGGTAGCCGGGGTTGTCGGTCATCGGTACTCCTGGTTCCTCAGCGTACGCATTGTGCGATTGTCCCGGTCGGGGCACGCTGCCCTGTGGGCGGGGGTCGGCGTCCGGGTTGACAACCGCGTCGGCACGGTACTGGCCGGAGAGCAGGCTGTCGGACCGTTCGAGCCGGACTACCACCTCACCATACGTCTGCCAGCCCTGATCCTGGATGTAAGAGGCCAGGTGTCGGGCGAACGCCCGGGTCGCCAGGTCGCCGTCGGCGGCCAGCTCCTGGTGGTCGGCCTCGCTGAGGACGACCACATAGTCATTCGGTGCGAGCAACCGGCCACCGGCCAGGTTTCGTATGCCGTCGGACGCCTCCCGCCGCAGCAGTGCCTCGAGTTCGGCAGGAACGACCGGTCCGCCGAACACCCGGGCAAAGGCGTCGGAGACCCCGTCCTCGAGCATGCGCTCGATGCGCTGCACCAGCCGCCTCCGGTTGGCCATCGAACCGCCCTGCCCTGAAGGTCGCCGCCCGGCCGCGGCACTTCCCGATCCTATCGGCGCTGCCCGCCCGCCCGAGCGTACGGCGCACCGGGTCTGCGAGGCGTTGCCGCTGGTCCGGTGCCCGCGGAGACATCGGGGCAGCGTGATAGGCTCCCGGGGCGTTTCGGGCGAGTGGCGGAATGGCAGACGCGCTGGCTTCAGGTGCCAGTGTCCTTCGGGACGTGGGGGTTCAAGTCCCCCTTCGCCCACACCTACACCTGAGCGGTTCGCAAGACCGCGGGCATTGAGGGCACGATGCCGGACAGGCGGGCCGCGATCCTGCCGGGCGAACACTGGTTGACACGACCCCCGGCGGTAGGGTGACGAGTATGGCGCGTCATCCCCGATCGTGCGCGCGGTGGTCCGCGGCGGCGTTCTTCGTCGCGTCGGCGGCCGCGGCCGGTCTGCTCGCCGGCGCTCCCCCGGCGGCCGCGTGCCCCACCGGCCACCTGGCCGATCCGTACACCGGTCAGTGTTACGTCGTCGGCGGGCTGCCCACGGTCAACGGAATCCCGTGCATTCCGGGCAGGAGTCTGGGCACCTGCATGGGATTTCTGCAGAACCAGCCGCTACCGGGCGGCGGACCGCCGCCGGGCATCCCCTGGCCCTGAGTCGCCGGTTTGGGAGCCGCACCTGCGGTGCGAGTGGGGTTACAGAGGTTGCTGGCAACTGCCGTGACCGATAGCCCCTGAATTTGCTGGAACTGCATTGACCGAGTTCAAACACCATTCCATACTGTCCCGATGGCGGGAGGCGCGGGGGAGCCGGAGGTTAGCGAGAGCGATCTCGTCGGGGCTGTGCTCCGCGACCTCGAGGAGGCCGCGGACCGCTGGGAGGCGGTCATCGCCGCGGCGGCGACCATCACCTACAGCGTGGACATGGGCGACATCCGGGCGGTGGCCAACTGCGACGGCAAGCTCGTCGACCTGAGCCTGCACCCCAGTGTGATGGCCACCTACAACCACCACGAGCTGGCCGACCGGCTCAACGTGGCGCTCGCCGCGCTGCGCGCGGAGGCCCTCGACGACTACCGGGCCCGCTACGGCGGCACGTTGGAATGAGCCGGCGGTGCCCCTGAACCTGTCGAACCGGGACCAGAACTCCGGCCATCTGTTCTACAACCGCCGGCTGCGCGCCGCGATCACCCGGTTCTCGGTCCGGATGAAGCACGACGACCGCAAGCATCAGGCCGCCCTCGCGCTGTCGGTGGTGTTCGTCGTCCTCGGATGCGCCTGGATGGCGCTGCTGCACTTCATCAAGCCGGCCGGTCTGGTCGGTGCTGCGGCGATCGTCGGCAACCGCGACACCGGGGCCGTGTATGCCCGCATCGACGGCCGCCTCTACCCCGCGCTCAACCTGACCTCGGCCCGACTGGCGGTCGGCAGCCCCGGATCGCCGGCGTGGGTCAAGGCCGCTCAGATCGAGAAGCTTCCCACCGGGCCGATCATCGGCATCGCCGGTATTCCGGACGACCTTGCGCCCGTGGACACCCCGGAGTCGGTGTGGACGGTGTGCGACACCGCACCGGTTCGGCCCAGCACGGCCCAGCCGGTGGTCACCGCGATCGCCGGGCGGCTCGACGACAGCGGGCGTGCCGAGCCGCTCGGGCCGGGCCGGGCGGTGCTGGCCGGCTACCGGGGCGCCAGCTACGTGATCGCCGACGGGCGACGCAGCCGCGTCGATACGGCATCGCGGGCCATCACCGGCAATCTCGGGCTCGACCTCACCCGGACGCGACCGGTGGAACTCTCCCGCGCGCTGTTCGACGCGTTGCCGGCCGCCGAACCCCTGGTGGTTCCGGTGATCCCGGCCGCCGGGACTCCGTCGCGCCGCCTGCCGGGATCGGTGGTGGGCAGGGTTCTGCAGACCCGCGACGCCGCCGGTGAGATCAGCGGCTTCTACGTGCTGCTCGATTCCGGCGTCCAGCGGATCACCCCGTTCGTCGCCGATCTGCTCCGCGCCGGCGGCGGCGCCGTCCCTGCCGGTGTGCAGGTCATCTCCCCGGCCACCCTGGCCGGAATCCCCGAGGTGGCGGAACTGCCCCTGGACTTCTATCCGCGCGACGAACTGGATTTCGTCGACACCGACGCCCAGCCGGTGACCTGTGTCAGCTGGCGCAAGCAGAGCACCGACCGTCAGGCCGTCGTCACCGTGTTGACGGGCCGCGGGTTGCCCACGGGCCCTGCGTTCGACGAGCGTGTCGTGCCTCTGGTCACCGGCGGACCGGCCCGCAATCCCGCCGCCGCAGACCAGGTCCTCGTGCTGCCGGGCGCGGCGAATCTCGTGGTGGCGACCGGCGGGGCGCCGGTGTCGGACTCCAGGGAGAGTCTGTTCTGGGTGTCTGCCCAGGGCGTCCGGTTCGGGATCTCGGAGGATCCCGAGACCCTCTCGGCACTCGGCCTGGATCCTGGCCGCGCGGTCCAGGCGCCGTGGCCGATCCTGCGTACGTTCGCCGCCGGGCCGGCCCTCAGCAGAGCCGGGGCGCTGCTGGCGCGTGACGCCATCGACCCGGCGGGCCCGGCGGAGACGTTACCGGGGGCCGCGACGCCGGGCGGATTCCGGTGAGCAAGCGGGGCTTCGTCCGTCAGGCGCGTCAGTACCCGCCGGTCGTCCCACCGGCACGGGTCGTCGTCGCCGCCCCCCTGGCGCTTCCGGAGCGCGAGCCGCGGAACGTCCTGCTGATGATCGCAGTGCCCGCGTTGCTGGTGGCCATCATCGGAACCCTGGTCGTCATGTACGCCTCCGGAGCGAGATCGCTGCAGGCGGGCCTGTTCCCGGTCCTGGGCCTCGTCGCCTTCGGCGCGTTGATGTTCAGCGGCCGATTCGGCCGCAACGCACGCGTCAGCTGGGGGGAGCAGGAGCGCGGCCGACGCCGCTACCTGCGCCAACTCGACGAGGACCGCGAGGAAGTCCAGCGGGTCGCCGCCGCGCAGCGACTCAGCCAGTCCTTCGCGCACACCGATCCGACGGTCCTCGACCGCGTCATCGGCGGACCGCGGATGTGGGAGCGCCGCCCGGCCGACACCGACTTCCTCGACGTCCGCCTGGGCCTCGGGGTGGCCGCGTCGGCGGACTCGGCGGTGTCGCTGCAATGGCCCGAGGTTCCGATCGGCGAGGAACTCGAGCCGGTCACCGGTGGCGCGCTGCGGGACTTCATCCTCGAGCAGAGTCGTATCCGCGACATCGCCAAGGTGCTCAGCCTGCGTGCGCAGCCGGGGTTCAGCTTCGTCGCCGGTGAGTCCGGTGATCTGCACGCCCTGATGAGAGCAGTGTTGTGCGCCCTTGCGGTACACCACAGCCCCGAGGACCTGAAGCTGATGGTCGTCACCCGCCACCCCGAGCGGTGGCAGTGGCTGGTGTGGATGCCGCACTGCCTTCACGACGAGATGTTCGACGCCTGCGGGCACCGGCGCCTGATCTTCACCTCGCCGACCGATCTCGAGGAGGCTCTGGACGCCGAACTGCACCGACAGGGGCGCGGCCCCTGGATACCGCCGGGGGGCCTGCGCCCGACGGCGGCCACCGACGCCGGCCCGGGGCGGCACGCCGCCACGGACGGACCCGCCGGACAGCACTGGGTGATCATCGACGACAACACCGGCACCCCCGAGCAGTGGGAGGGCGTGACGGGACTCAAGGGCATGGCCGGGATCACGTTCCTGCGACTGGCCGCCCGCCCCGGCGTCGGAGTCGGCTTCGGGACGCCCGATCAGTGTTTCCGTCTCGACGGTGGCAGGCTGCATCACCGCGAGGCCTGTTTCGCGGTGGCCGATGCGCTCACGGAGAGCACCGCCATGCGCTACGCCCGGGCGCTGGCGAGGTGGTCGCCGGCGGCGAACGCCCCCCTTGCCGACACCGGCGGCATGGGCGTGGAGTTGCTGCGCGCTATGGGCATCGCCGACCCCCGTCACCTCGACCCCGACACCCTCTGGTCGCAGAGCAGGGGTCGCGGCGACGCCCAGTGGGCGACGGTCCCGGTCGGGGTCAGGCCCGGCGGCGAGGTGCAGAACGTGATCATGCGGGCCAAGGACTTCGGCGGGTACGGATTCCACTCTGTGGTGATCGGCACGTCGGGCTCGGGTAAATCGGAGTACTTCCTGGCGCTGTGCAACGGCATCGCCCTGACGCATTCTCCTGAGGCGTTCATCGTCATCTTCGTCGACATGAAGTTCGAGTCCGCCGCCCAGGATCTCGCCGGGCTGCCGCACGTGGCCGCCTCGGTCTCGAACCTGGGCAAGGACGATCGGCACCTCGCCGAACGCATGCGCAAGGCAATCGACGGCGAAATGGCCCGTCGCTACGGGCTTTTCAAAGACGCAGGTGCCAGGGACGCCAACGAGTACGAGGAGATGCGACTGGCCGGAAGGGATCTCGAGCCGGTGCCGATCCTGCTTGTGATCGTCGACGAATACCTCGAACTCTTCCATCATCATCCGGAGTGGATCGACCTGGTGATCCACATCGGCCAGGAGGGCCGCGGCTGCAACGTCTTCTTCACCCTGGGGGGCCAGCGACTCGACCTGTCGTCGCTGAGCAAGGTCAAGAGCAACATCGCCTTCCGGGTCGCGCTGCGGGCCGAGACCGCCGAGGACTCCCGCGACGTCATCGGCAGTGACGCGGCCCTGCACCTGCCGTCCGGGGAGAACGGCTTCGCGTTGCTCAAGATCGGGCCCCGCGAGGTGGACCAGTTCCGGTGCTTCTACGTCTCGGCGCCCTTCGTCGTCCCCAGGGATTCGACCGGGGCCCAACCCCCGCTGTCGATGGAGTTCTCCCGGCCGCGCCCGCTGAGCTGGCAGTACCAGCCGCTGCGCGCGGAGGATGCAAAGGCACTGGCCGCGGCGGACGCACCGCAGCAGCCCGACGAATTCCTCTATCACGCCGATGGTTTCCGGAAGAAGAAGATCCTCGATGTCATCCGGGAGGCGCTGGCGGCTCACCCGGCCCGCCCGCCGCACCGGATCTGGCTGCCTCCACTGGGGATCATTGAGACCGCCGACGCACTGGTCGACGCCGTCCGCGGCAAACCGTGGTGGGACGACTACGGCCAGAACCCCGGCCTGCTGTTCCCGGTCGGGGTGGAGGACCTTCCCGAGGACCACGAGCAGCGCGTGCACTGCGTTGACGCCGAGATGGACAACGTCATGGTCGTGGCGACCGCTCAGCGCGGCAAGTCGACGACGCTGATGACGCTGGTGACGACTGCGGCGCTGATGTACCGCCCGCAACGGGTGACGTTCTTCTGCATTGGTGCGGCCCTGCATCCGATCGAGGGCCTGGCGCACGTCGCATCGGTGGTGAGTCTCACCGACGCCGAGGGCGTGTCGCGGACGGTGGCTACGGTCGAGGGTCTGATCCGGGCCCGCGAGGCCGCCTTCAAGCGGTACCGGATCGACATTTCCGCGTTCCGGGCGAGGCGGTTCGGCGGGGCCGACGGCGCCACCGACCCCGATGACAGGTTCGGCGACGTCTTCCTGGTGGTCGACAATTTCGGTGATCTCCACGACAAGGACAACGCGCTGGGTGACCGGGTGATCGCCATCGCGCGACAGGGCCTCTCCTACGGGGTTCACGTGATGTCCAGTGCCAGCGCCTGGCTGGTGGGCCAGAAGCAGGCGCTGCTGAGCGTCACCAACGCCCGGGTGCAACTGCGGCTCAGCAACCCCGACGAGACGGCGATGGGCACCGGAATGGAACACCGCCGCGCCGCCCGAAATACCCCTGACCGCCCGGGCTTCGGCGTCACCGCCACCGGTCACGAGATCCTGGTCGGGCTCCCCGAGATCCGGGACCGGGGCGGCGAGCGGGTCCCGACCGCCGCCGTCGGTGCGGAGATCGCCGCACGCACGGGGGCGCGGAAGCTGCAGGGCCTTGCCCGACTTCCGGACTCGGTGAGCCTCGGGGCGCTGCGGCGGGCATTCGCGGCCTCGTCGCAGGCCGGCGACCGGATGAACATTCCCTTCGCGATGGGAGAGAGTGCGCTTGCGCCGGTGGTCCTGCCCGCCGGACTCACCCCGCACCTGCTGGTGGTGGGCCGCCAGGGCTGCGGAAAGACGACCGCACTGGCCGCGATCGGACAGTCGATCGCCGCCCAGCTCGGTCCGGAGCAGGCACAGATCACCATCATCGACCCGAAGACGGCCCTGATCGGCGCGCTGGGCGGGCCGGCCGTGCGCGCCTACGCCTACACACCCGAGGAGATCGACGACGTCCTCGCCGAACTCGCCGGCGTCCTCTCCGAGCGGCTGCCGCCGTCAGGTCTGACCCAACGGGAGCTACTGGCCCGCCGGGGATGGCAGGGTCCGCATCACTTCGTGTTGATCGACGACGAACAGGAACTGCGACCCGCCGGGGCGGTCGGCCGACCGGCCGCGACGGCGCCGCTGTGGAACCTCATCGAGCGCGGGCGGGAGGTCGGTCTGCACGTGATCGCCGCCAGGCTGCCGGGGAACTGGGCCGGGGTGTCGGCGATGAGCCCATTCCTGCAGCGGCTCACCGGAGCGCGCTCGGCGACGCTGTTCATGGACAACGACCCGCAGACCGTCAAGGTCTTCGGCCGGACCAGCGCCCAGCAGCTGCCGCCCGGCCGGGGGATCCTGGTGACCGGCGACGGCACGATGGAAGGCGTCCTGGTCGCCACACCCGGCACGCCCGGGCGGGCAGGGGTCTGACGCCCGCCGCCAATTACTGTGGTCGCCATGTCCGTTGTCGTCGTTGGAGCGGGGCTCAGCGGGCTGGCCGCGGCGCGGTACCTCACCCGGCGCGGCGTGGAGGTCACGGTGCTGGAGGGCTCCGACGCCGTCGGCGGACGGGTGCGTACCGATCTGGTCGACGGCTACCGCCTGGACCGCGGCTTCCAGCT
This sequence comes from uncultured Mycobacterium sp., assembly GCA_964466565.1. Classification (GTDB taxonomy): domain Bacteria; phylum Actinomycetota; class Actinomycetes; order Mycobacteriales; family Mycobacteriaceae; genus Mycobacterium. The sequence continues at coordinate 1,143 of CAYXOM010000277.1, read as the reverse complement.
CTACAACCCGGCCTACCCCGAGGGCGCTCGCGTCCTGGATCACCGGGCCCTGCAGCTGAGGCCGTTCATCGCGGGCGCGCGCATCGTGGTCGAGCGGGGCGGACGCCGTCGGGTGATGCGGGTCGCCGACCCCCGCCGAAGGCCCGGGTGGGCCATCGCGTCGCTGCGGGCCCGGATCGGCTCGCCGCTGTCGACCGCCCGATTCGGGGCCTACGCGCTGTCCCGCGCGGTACGGCCGGTGACGTCCCTGCGTCGCGCTCCCGACGTCACCTCCGAGGAGGCCCTGCGCCGGGCCGGGGCGGATGACCTGTTGATGGAGACGGTGCTGCGGCCCTTCCTGGCCGGGGTGTTCCTCGAGTCGGAGCTGGCGACTTCGCGGCGGTTCCTGGATGTGGTGCTGAAGTCGTTCGTCCGGGGAACCCCGGCGGTCCCGGCCCTGGGTATGCAGCGCATCCCCGAACAGCTCGCCGAGGGCCAGGACGTCCGGTTCGGCAACCGCGTCACCGCGGTCTCCGCCCGGGCGGCGGACGTCGCCGGCGGCGACTCCCACCGCGCCGACGCCGTGATCGTCGCGACCGATCCGGTGACCGCGGCGGAGCTGCTGGCCGACGTCCGCGCTCCCGCGCCGCATGCGGTGACCACCTGGTACTACCGGCCACGGTGTGCGCCCGAGGACCTCGCCGACGGTGAGGCCGTCCTGATCCTCGACGGCGCCCGGCGCGGGCCCCTGGTCAACTCGGTGGTGCTCAGCCACGCCGCACCCGAGTACGCCCCGCCGGGGTGCGCCCTGGTCGCGGCGTCGGCGCTGGGGGCGTGGGAGGCCCCCGAGGGCGAGGAGGCCGTGCGCGAGCACCTGGCCTTCCTGTACGGCATCCCCACCGGGGACTGGGATCTCATCGCGAGTTACCCGATCCCCTACGCGCTGCCCGCGATGCCGGCGCCCTTCGCGCTGACGCGGCCCGTGCGGACGGCGCGGGGAGTGTATGTCGCCGGCGATCATCGCGGCACCTCGTCCATCCAGGGAGCGCTGGTGAGCGGCCGCCGCGCGGCCCGGGCGCTGTTGCAGGACCGCGGGCACTGAACGCGTATTCGGCCGAGTCGCTGGCGCTGGCCTTCCTGGTCACTCTGGCGGCCGGGCTGTGC